>NZ_JBRCWE010000049.1:0-43018 GCF_053497555.1 Raineya sp.
CCCTAAGTTTTTTTATTTAAATCCCTTGAAAACAATAAGTTAGACTTATAATTCACGTTGAATTATGCTCTAAAAAGTAGAAACCCCTAAACTTTATCCAGCAAATAAGCAATTTGTACAATGGGCAGATAAAGAAATGAACCAAACATAATGCGTAGAGCCGAGCGTGGGGTTTGGTCTTTCATCAGAGCAAAACTTTGAGCCGCAAACAGACAACCCGCCGCCGTAACTACAATTGCCGATTTGATACCTGTAAGCCCGAATAAAGCAGGTAGCAAACTAATGGGTATCAAGAAAAGCGTATAAATCATTATTTGAATAGCCGAATTAAGGCTTCTGCCTTCACGCGAGGGGAGCAAGCGAAATCCTGCTTTCTGATAATCTTCGTCCAAAACCCAAGCAATTGCCCAAAAATGAGGAAATTGCCAAATAAACTGCACAGCAAAGATAATCAGAGCCTCAAAGGAAATTTGATTGGTCGCCGCTGTCCAGCCTAAAAGTGGGGGCAAGGCTCCGGGAATAGCCCCTACAAATACTGCAAAAGAGCCTTTGCGTTTGAGCGGTGTATAAACAAAGCCATACAAAAAAACCGAAAGAAGCGATAAAAGTGCCGTAAGCGTATTGGTAAAAGTTGCCAGTAGCGTAATACCCACCAAAAGCGTAAATATAGTAAAGCGAATAGCTTCGCCTATCTGCAAAGCCCCCAGCGGTAAAGGGCGATTCTGAGTGCGAGTCATTATCTTATCCAAATCTTTTTCTAAAATCTGATTGATAGTTACCGAAGCCCCCGAAACCAAAAAACCTCCTAAGGTAAGAGCAAGAAAAGAAAGCCAATCGAAAGGGGGTTTTTTCCCAAAAATATATCCAAAAGATGCCGAAAAAGCTACCAAAAACGACAAACGAGGCTTCAAAAGCAACCAATAAGCCTTTGCTTTGCTGATGGTATAGGTTTTTTGTGTAGATACGCTCAACATTCCTGCTAAAAAATTTGTGCAAATATAGCAAAAAACTTCTAAAAACTTCTTTTTGTTCCTTTTCTCTATAAAATTTTACTTTGCTTTTCAATCGCAAAAGTTTTACCTTTGCCTCCCAAAACTACCAATTACTTTTTATGACTTGCCACGAAATTCGCCAGCAATTTTTAGATTTTTTCAAAAATAAAGGACACCTGATTGTGCCTTCGGCTCCGCTTGTACTCAAAAACGACCCTACCCTAATGTTTATCAATTCGGGTATGGCTCAATTCAAAGACTTTTTCTTGGGTACTAAGCCACCCACCGCTTCTCGCATTGCCGATACGCAAAAATGTTTGCGTGTAACAGGCAAACACAACGATTTGGAAGATGTAGGACACGATACCTATCATCATACCTTCTTTGAAATGCTCGGAAACTGGTCTTTTGGTGATTATTTCAAAGAAGAAGCCATTGCTTGGTCTTGGGAACTGCTAACCGAAGTCTATAAATTACCCAAAGAAAGGCTCTATGCAACGGTTTTTGAGGGTGATGAAAAAGAAAATCTGCCCAAAGATACCGAAGCCTACGAAATTTGGAAAAAGTATTTGCCCGAAGAGAGAATTTTGTTTGGAAGCAAGAAAGATAATTTTTGGGAAATGGGCGAAGTAGGACCTTGCGGACCTTGTACTGAAATTCATATTGATTTGCGAGAAGAAACTGAAATTCAGCAAGTAGCAGGCAGAGAGCTTGTAAATAAAGATAATCCGCTGGTGATTGAAATTTGGAACAACGTTTTTATGCAGTACGAACGCAAAGCCGATGGCTCGCTAGTGCCTTTGCCTGCCAAGCACGTAGATACAGGTATGGGTTTTGAGCGGCTTTGTATGGCTATACAGGGTAAGAGATCCAATTACGACACCGATATTTTTCAGCCTATCATAACTTTTGTTGCCCAAAAGGCTCATACCAGTTATGGCAAAAATAAAGAAACTGATGTAGCCTTGCGTGTAATTGCCGACCATATCCGAGCCGTAGCCTTTACCATTGCCGATGGGCAATTGCCTGCCGCTACGGGTGCGGGCTATGTGATTCGCCGTATTTTGCGTAGAGCAGTGCGTTATGGATATTCTTATTTAGGCTTCAAAGAGCCATTTTTCAATGAAATTGTGCCTTTGCTTGCCGAGCAGTTCCAAGAGGTTTTCCCCGAACTCAAAGCCCAAGAAAAGTTTGTGCAAAATGTAATTTTAGAAGAAGAAAAATCTTTCTTACGTACTTTGGAAAATGGCTTGCAAACGCTTTCGCAGGCTCTTGCCAAAGGTGAAAATCTCAAAGATGGTAAAATTTTGGAAGGAAAACTTGTTTTTGAGCTTTACGATACCTACGGCTTTCCTGTGGATTTGACTGCCCTGATTGCCAAAGAAAAAGGACTTTCCATTGATACACAAGGTTTTGAAAAAGAGTTAGAAATTCAGCGAGAACGCTCCCGCAAAGCCCAAGCTCAAGAAGCCTCAGACTGGGTGATTTTAGCTCAAAATCAGGCTGATGTAGAATTTATTGGCTACGATTACACGCAAAGCACTGCTAAAATTTTGCGTTATCGTAAAGTAAAAGAGAAAAACAAGACACTTTACCACTTTGTATTGGATAAAACGCCTTTCTATGCAGAAAGCGGCGGGCAAATAGGCGATTCAGGAACATTTGCCCTGCCCAATACCCAAGAAAAAATTTTCATTCAAGATACCAAAAAGGAAAATGACCTTATCATTCATATTTCCGAAGATAAAAACTGCGAAAAATTTATTCAATTTTTAGAGCAAAATCCTCTTGCAGAAATTACCGCACAGATTGATGAAAGCAGACGCTTGCTGATACGTAAAAATCATTCGGCTACGCATTTGCTTCACGCCGCTTTGCGTAAAGTTTTGGGCAACCACGTACAGCAAAAAGGTTCATTGGTAAGCGATAAGCTACTGCGATTTGATTTTTCCCACTTTGCCAAACTTACAGATGCCGAAATTGAGCAAATTGAGCATATTGTCAATGAGAAAATCCGTGAAAATATTGCTCTTGACGAACGCCGCAATGTTCCGCTCAAAGAAGCCACCGAAAAATTGGGAGCTACGGCTCTTTTTGGCGAAAAATACGGCGATTTTGTACGAGTAATTACTTTTGACGAGGGATTTTCACGAGAACTTTGTGGCGGCACTCACGCCACTGCCACAGGCGAAATAGGATTTTTCAAAATCATTTCAGAAAGTTCTATTTCGGCGGGAGTGAGGCGTATTGAAGCCATTACTGCTTTGGAGGCTGAAAATTGGGTACGAAACGAAGAAAAGCTTTTAGAGCAAATTCGTGAAATGCTCAAAAATCCCAAAGATTTGCTCAAAGCCATTCAGCAACTTGCAGAGCAGAAAAATTGGCTTGAAAAGAAAGTGGAAAGTTATGAACAAACACAAGCTCAAGCCGAAAAACAGCGAATTTTGAAAGAAAATCTGCAAAAAATTGGTGATATTCATTTACTTATTGCTCAAATTCAGGTGGCAAGTGCCGATTTGATGAAGCAAATAGCCTTTGAACTCAAAAATCAGATAGAAAATTTGGTAGCTATTTTGGTGGCAAACATCAACGAAAAGCCACAGATTGCAGTAATGCTTTCCGAAAATTTAGTACAAGAAAAGGGTCTTGATGCCTCCAAAATAGTCAAGGAACTTGCCAAAGAAATCAAAGGCGGGGGAGGCGGACAAAACTTCTTTGCCACAGCAGGCGGTAGCGATAGCAGTGGAATTGGCAAAGTGTTGGAAAAAGCTCAAAAACTCTTATCTTTATAGATAGTATCTATTAAAACGATTGAAAAAATAAATTTGCAAAATGTAAAAACGCCTATTATTTTTGCAAACAAATCAACAAAAAAATATATGTATATGGAAGCACAAGAAAAAGTTTATGCTATGCCTCGTATAGGCGATAACGCTCCTGATTTTGAGGCAGTAACCACTATGGGAAAAATCAAATTTTCTGATTTTGCCAAAGGCAAATGGGTGATTTTGTTTTCACACCCTGCGGATTTTACGCCTGTGTGTACTACCGAAATGAGCGGATTTGCTCAACGCAAAGCCGAGTTTGATGCCCTCAACACGGAACTTATCGGTTTGAGCATTGATAGTATCCATTCGCACTTGGCTTGGGTAAATAATGTACGCGAAAAAACAGGCGTGTATTTCAATTTCCCTATCATTGCTGATTTGGATATGAAAGTTGCCAAACTTTATGGAATGTTGCAACCCAATGAAAGCGAAACTGCCACAGTGAGGGCTGTTTTCTTCATTGACCCCGAAAAGAAAATTCGTCTGATTATGTATTATCCTTTGAATATAGGTCGTAATATGGACGAAATTTTGCGTGCTTTGAAGGCTTTACAATTTGCTGATAAGCATAAAGTTTCGCTTCCTCTGAATTGGCAACCCGGTGATAAGGTAATTGTCCCTCCTCCTAAAACCCTTGATGAGATGAACGAGCGTCTTGCAAATACTGAATACGAATTCGTAGATTTTTATCTTTCCAAAAAGGTAGTAAAAGACTAAAAATCAAATTGAAGGCTTTATACCGAACTGGTAAAGCCTTCTTTTTTTTGTGATATTAGTTTTTTACGAAAAAAATACTGCCAAACTCTTTCGTGCAAGTAATACAAAAAGATTTTTGAAAAAAACTCTACTACTCCAATTTGAATTGCCCAAATAAGTTTTTGAGTAAGCAAAAACGAAATCAGCATAGTATCCAGCGTACCTACTATACGCCAACTAAAAGCCTTCACAAGGCTTCTTGTATGGCTTTCGCCAAATTCTTTCTTGCCCCAAAGAATTTTTTCCCAGATTTTTTCGTGTAAATAGTACAAAAAAATTTTGCTTGCGAACTCAATAATACTAACCGCCGTAGCCGTAGGGATATTTTGGGTAAAAATCCAACTTACTACAAACGTATCTATTGAACCCGTAATTCGCCAACTAATTGCTTTCGCTAAACTTCTACTCATTGCTCAAAAATTGGCTTCAAAGATAGCGAAATTTCGGATTTTTATTTCTTATTCTTGAAACTTCAATACATTATTGTTAGGGTACCTTTGTAAGTTGTATTTTGGTAGTCTATGAGGTAAAAATATACACCAGCGGGCAGGTTTTCTCCATTCCAGCGGAAATTTTTGTCCGAAGATTCAAAAACCTTTTTTCCCCAGCGGTTGTAAATTTTAATAGATGCAAAACGATAATAGCAATTTTCTTCGGGTAAGTTATGTAGAAAATATTCATCATTCACGCCGTCGTTATTGGGTGTGAAAATATTAGCAGGCAGAAAGTTACTTAAATCTACGGATTTATCTTCTAAAATGAGTTTGAAAGAAATTTTATCGTTTGCATTATCGCACTCATTGTTTTTTTCTCGCAAAATGAAGTCAATATCGTAGTTTTGTATTTCCCCATTTTGGCTAATAGTTCGGCAGTCGGGTTGCCAGCGAAATTTTGAAATCAAAAAGCCATTACGGCGAATGCTATCCGCCAAAGTAAAGCCTAAAATATTGGTAGTATCGCCATTGATAAGCATCTCTAAAACCAGTTCATCGTTGTTGGCATCAGTTCCTTGCAAAACAATTTCAACAAGTTCCCCCACCTGAGCCCGAATGATTTTTTGGGAAATATTGACATTCGGCGTGCTTTGCAAAATGTTTAGAATAGGGGGGGCATTATTTTTCGGCAATACGCGAAGTTTTACAAGAAGTGTATCGGCACCAGGGCGTGGGCAAGCATCATCTTGTACAATGACTTCAAACACAAAAATATCGTCAGCATTTCGGCTGTAAAGGCACTTTATCCAACAAAACTCTACAAAAGCGACCCCTTGTCCATTGGTTCGTGTAGTGGTTACCTTGAAAGGATTGCTACGGAAGTTAAAATTACCGCTAATTTTGCGGGCTGTAATTTTGCTGATATTTTCGTTGGGGCTATCAGTAATTTTGAAATTAAAGCACAAATTGGCATCATTGCTGGCATCAATGGTGAGCGTATCGCCTTCTACGTAGTTTTGAGAAGGGTTATTGGGCAAAGGTAAAGATACCGTAGGGGGCGAGTTAGTTCTACATTCACGCACCAAAAACTGAAACTCTCGGCGACTTTCGCCTATTTTTACACCTCCTCTGAATTCTTCGCAACGAATTGCAAACACAAAAAGCCCTGTTCGGTTCGGATTGACACTCAAAGTGCCATTGTTGCTATCAATGCTTAATGGCATACCTACACTGCTGGTAATGGCATTGCTAGCCGAAAATCCTGGAAGCCAATTGATAGTAGGTGGTGGAAAGCCATAGGAAGATGGCACTCCCGAAGCAAAAGGATTCGGACTGCTACTGCTGGAATAGCCATTGAAGGGGGTAACCATTGAATAGACGAGCTGGTCGCCATCGGCATCGGTAGCTGAAAAGTTGGTTGTAACAAAATCTTGTCCTAAACATAAATAATCGCCATTGGGTATGCTAAACGCAGGAGAGTTATTGCGAAAAGCAGAGCCACCAATGTTGATAGCAGGAAACCATAAATAAAACACGCTACCTGCCGCTCCGGGGTTGGCTATATTACTGATGACGTTGTTTCGGCAACAACGTTCCCAAATGGCATAGTAGCCTTGGTCGTCGTTGTAGTTCGTAGGCGATAAATCCACATCAAGGCTGTAGCGTATCAGGCGAGTTCGCAAAAATTGGCTTTGACAAGCATCATTTTGATATTGCACTTGTGTCTGTGAAGTTTTGGGTAAAGTAAAACTTTGCACCAAAGTATTATTTCTGCGTCTGTAAATTCCCAAAGTAATATTGGCATCTTCGGCTTCTTGGTTACCATTGATTTCATCAAAATACAAATTAACGATAAATCGGTAACGATTGCCCGAACCCAAATACTGCATTTGCACCTCGCCACCTACAATATGAGTAGCCCAAGAACTTGAAATAAGGTAAAGCAGAAAGAATAATGAGCAATAAAGTTTTTTCATAGAAAATGAAAGTTTAACCCTCAAATGTAAGATTTTTTTCGTAAAAACTCAATAATTTTTGTAAAAAAAGCGTTTAAGATTTGAAAAATTTGCATAAAATTTGTAGTATTGCAAAATAAACTTTTGTGCTATGAAAAAAGTTGTTCCTGTGGTTTTATTTTTTATTTTGAATGTATTGGTAGCCTGTGCCAGCAAGGTTGTAGAGATTACTCCTCCACAAACAGGTAAGTTTTATGAAAACCATCAGATAAGCATTTCTTTGCCTTATCCGTATCCAGCCAACGAAAACGTAACTTTTCAGTATCAACTCTTTCAAAATATTGAGGCTCGGGTAGTACTATATGATGTTTTGGGCAATGAAGTAGCTTCTTATCGTCTTTCTGCCGAAAACAATCGTCTTACCATTTCTACCTCCGAGCTAAAAACAGGTATGTATTTGTACAGCCTTGTTTTAGATGGTAAAAACGTGGCTACCAAAAAATTACTTGTCAGTCATTAAAAATTTTTCTACCTTTGCAAAAATTTTTATTCAGCCATACAAAAGCATAATGGCTGTAAAAGTTTTTGTGTTTTTTAGCTCTAATCGTAGTAAGGAAACAGGAAACAAGATTTTTGAACTCCAAACGCTGAACTTTTTGAACGTAAATAGTTACAAAATTTCTATGAAAAAATCTCTTTTAGGCTTATTACTCTTGGCGGGGCTTTTGGGGGCTTGTAGCAAATTCAACAAAATTCGTAAAAGCAAAGACCCGCTGGAAAAGTACAATGCCGCTATTGAATATTATGAAAAAAAGTCTTACGACAAAGCCTTAATTTTGCTAGAAGAAACCGAGCCTTTGTTGCGAGGCAAAAAAGAGTATGAAAAAGCTCAATATCTGATGGCACAAGCCTATTTCAAAAATAAAGAATACGAAATGGCTTCTTATACATTCAAACGCTTTTATGAAACCTATCCGCGTAGCGAATGGGCAGAGGAATGTTTGTATATGCACGCTTTTTCTTTGTACAGCCAGTCTCCTGAAAGCGAATTGGACCAGAAACCTACTTTGGAGGCAATTCAGTCTATTCAAAAATATTTGAATGCCTATCCGCAAAGTCCTAAAACGGAAGAGGCAAATAAAATCATAGAAGAACTGCGTAGCAAATTAGAAAAAAAGGCTTATGAGCAAGCTTTGCTCTACTATAAAAATAGCAATTACAAAGCCGCTATCAAGGCAATGACTAACTTTCAGAAAGATTTTCCCGATTCGGCTTATATGGAGGAAATTCTATACAAACGTATAGAAAGTGCCTACAACCTCGCTCGTGAAAGTATTTTTAGCAAGCAAAAAGAAAGATTGCAAGAAACCTTAGAGCTTTGTGATGAATACAAAGACAAATTTCCGCAAAGTAAGTATTTGAAAGAGGTGCAAGATATTTCTGTTTCGGCGAGCCGCCAAATTTCTGAACTGAATAAAGTAGATAATTCTCAACAAAATTAAAAGGGGAAATTTGAACATCAAAGGAATTAGCATTCACATTAAAACCCAAAAATATGAAACTGAAAAGCAAAAACAACGGTATTGCGAAAAACCAAGTTGTGGAAAAAAACGAAAAAAAGCCTGTACCCAGTAATATTTCAGCTTCGCTCATTACACGTGATATGCGTGAGATAACCCAAAAAACAGGAAATGTGTATGAGTCGGTGTATATTATTGCTCAAAGAGCCAAGCAAATTGCTGCCAAAACCAAAGAAGAACTAACAGCCAAACTCAATGATTTTTCTTCTCCTATTGATAACTTGGAAGAAATCTTTGAAAATCGTGAGCAGATAGAAATCTCCAAATTTTACGAAAAAATGCCCAAACCCACTACGCTTGCTACCGAAGAGTTTTTGGAAGATAAACTCGCTTGGAAATACCCCGATGAACTGGAAAATTAGAAAATAATTCACAAGGATTTCATTAGCTAATGGAATCCTTGTTTTATATGCAACAGAGCTTGAACAGAACACATCTGAGCCAAAAAATCGAACAAAATTACCTGTTTCAATAATAAATCTCCTAAAATATTTATTTTGAGGGACTTAATGTATTCTTTTGTGAAAGCAAACAAAAATTTGTTTGCTTTTTTTTGTGTATTTCCAAAAAATCTTTTAGCTTTGGCATTTAGTAAAAAACTTCTGCATTGTTTTGGTTTCACACATAAAAACTCTATGATTATGCGACACAAATACTTTACAAGTTGGAAAAACTACTTTTGGACGTGGCTTTTACTGCTTACCGCTTCGGCAAGCTGGGGGCAGGTGAGTTCTACTTATATCTTTTCCCAAGCTACGGGGACTTATACGCCCATAACGGGAGGAACAGTTTTAGCAACTGGTACCTTTGATGATGCTTTTTATACACAGGCTATTCCCTCTTTTACTTTTAATGGTAGTCCTTTTACTTCTGTATTTGTTGGTTCGAATGGATGGCTTCAGTTTGGAGGAACAGGAAGTGCGACTAATTACAATCCCATTTCATCAACTAATGTAGCTACTGGTATTATTGCTCCAATGGGTAGGGATTTACAAAATGCTACTGGGGGGGAAATTAGATACCAGCAAATAGGAAGTGAGTTAATATTTCAATGGACGAATGTTAAAAGGTTTGGTACTTCCTACAATGGGGAAATTATTAATTTTCAGGTAAGATTAAATATCGGTACTGGAGAAATTAGAGTAGTATATGGTTCCTACACTCCGCCCACGACTCCTCCTGGTTCTCCTGTGCATCCACAAGTAGGTTTGAGAGGAACTACTAATGCTGATTTCAACAATAGAACAACTACCACCAATTGGGCGGCAAGTACAGCAGGGGCAGTTAATACTGCAACAATGACATTGACTGCAACTGTTTTTCCAGCTTCTGGGCTTACTTTTATTTGGGCTCCTCCTGCTCCTTGCACTGGAACACCACCAACTTTAACTGCTTCCGTATCTCCTACTTCTGCTTGTGTAGGTTCTCCTATTTCGCTGAGTGTTCCTCCAGTTTCGGCTCTCAACATTACTTATCAGTGGCAATATAGTACAGATGGTGGTTCAACTTGGAATAATATTACAGGAGCGACTTCTGCCAACTCAACAACTTCAATGCCTGCTGTAAGTGCTGTGTTTCGTTGTTTGGTAACTTGTACCAACTCTGCTCAAACTACACCTTCTACTACAACTTCAGCAGTATCGCCTACGGGGGCACCTACTTATGCTACATTGCCTTATACACAAAACTTTGAGGCTACTTGGCAAAGCTCGGCTTGTGTTACCGCACCTATTGCAGAAGACCGCCCCGATAATAGCTGGGTAAATACACCCTCATCAGGTAACCAG
Source organism: Raineya sp. (assembly GCF_053497555.1). Classification (NCBI taxonomy): domain Bacteria; kingdom Pseudomonadati; phylum Bacteroidota; class Cytophagia; order Cytophagales; family Raineyaceae; genus Raineya; species Raineya sp. The sequence goes on from NZ_JBRCWE010000049.1 coordinate 10,333, forward strand.
TCTTGGAGACAAGATAACAGAGGAGATATAGCTTCTGTTTCTGGTTGGACTTTTACAGGTAACGGATTGTACTCACCTACGGGGGCTAATGGAACTTCCCGTTCTGCTCGTTTCCACACTTACGGGGCTTCATCAGGAACACAAGGTACTTTGGATTTATACATCAATTTGAGTTCTACAACACTAAGTAAAGCTCTAAGTTTTTATTACATCAATACCAGCGGAACAGATAATTTGGCAGTGCTTATTTCTACCGATGGAGGTTTTTCATTCACTCCTTTGGTTACAAGCCCTGCGAACCCATTAGTGGTGCAAACACAATGGACTCTTGTAACAGCTACCATTACAAGTAACTCCCCTACAACAGTAATCCGCTTCAGAGCAACATCAGATTTTGGAGTTACAGATATTGGTTTAGATGAAATCAATATTATTGTTCCTCCTGATATTGAAGTACGTGGTATTGATAACAGCGTAATTCCTAATGGAAGTGTAGTTACATCGCTTGTAAATGGTACAGACTTTGGTACTATTTCGGTAGCTTCTACACCTTTCTTGGATAGAACTTTCACCATTGCTAACCCTGGTACGCAACCCTTGAACATTAGCTCTGTAACTTCCTCTAATGCGAATTTTGTTATCCAAACCAATCCTTCCTCTCCTGTAGTAGCGGGTACTACTACCTTTACGGTGCGTTTCCAACCTACTACATTTGGTACATTCAATTCTACCATTAGCATAGTGAATAATGTACCGGGTAAAACACCTTACACTTTCCGTGTAACAGGAACGGCTACTGCCCCTACCATTGCTGTTTCGGGCTTAGGTAATAATATTCCTAACAACAAAACCCTTACAATGGCAAGCGATGGAACTTTCTTGGGGGTAGGCAACAACCTAACTTCAACTTTCACTATTACGAATAACGGAAATGAGAATCTTGCTATCAATAGTATTACGTTCCCTAGCGGCTCAGCCTTCTCTGCTTCAGGAGTGCCTACTTCTGTAGCCGCAAATGGTGGTACAGCAGATTTCAATGTAAGTTTTAATCCTGCTAATGGAGCGAAAATAGATACCGTAATTATTCGTTCCAATGCCGCCAACGCACCTACTTTCCGTTTCTTGGTATCGGCAGGTGGAGTAGTTTCTGCCTTGGATTTGAATGATGCAGAACTTCACATCAGTCCTAACCCAAGCAATGGTATTTTTAATGTAAAAATCAATAATCCCATTTACAACAATATCAGTGCAGTGGTCTATGATGTTTCGGGTAGAGCGGTACAAACTTATCAAGTACCTCAGTTCAATGGCTCAATGAACGTAGATTTGAGCAGACTTGAAAAAGGCACTTACATACTGCTCATAGAAACCAATGGAGAGCGAGTAGCACGGAAACTGATAAAGCAGTAAGCAATTTCTACCAAAATCCTGAAAGAACAATCTTTCAGGATTTTTTTTTTGTAAGAATAATTTTTTGAATAAAATTTGGAAAAAAGCAAACAAACATTAGTTTTGCAAAAATGTTAAACCATAAAACTTGATTTCTTATGAGAAAAAGCCATTTTCTTTTCGCTATTTTGCTAATGTTTTTGTTTGTAGGACAAACAATAGCCCAAAACATTGAAGGTGCGGCTCGTATGGACGCAATGACAAGTGAAAACCTTGCTATGGAAAAAGCAAATCCTGAAAAAGCTACCCTTAGCAACTCAGTAAGCACCGTAAAACCTTTGGAAAAAACTGCTCCAATAGAAATTTCTAACGCTCCTCTCACTACCAATAAAGTTGTAAAGGGCGAAAGAATTAAAAAGAACTTAAAACCAAGCAATCAAAGTGAGGAAAGCAAATTGGGTTTGGGTAAGTTGGGTGTTGTTGGTTTGATTCTCATCATTGTTGGTATTATACTCCTCATAGTATTCTGGCCTGTTGGAGTTATTTTTACGATTATTGGTTTAGTCTTGTTACTTTTAGAACTGGTATAAAAATAAAGTCGGTGAAAAACACCGACTTTTTTCATTCCAAAAACTTTTTTCTTATTTGAGGGCTAGGGAGCATACATTCGCTTTTTTTGCCAAACCACCTGTAACGATTTCTTGCAATAAAATTATACACGGCATCTCGCAAAGGCTTGGGGATAAGCCAAAAAATCCCCCACAATTGCCAAATTCCTCCCAAATAACTGCACACTTTTAGTGCCGCCGAAGAGCGTAAGTAAATCTTTTCATTTGCTATCAGCACAAAAGAATCATACTTTTGCGTAGGTAAATTAAACTTTTTCAAAAGTTTTTGCCCCGCCTCCGACTGCAAAGAAGCAAAACGTAAAATATCTTTCTTATCTTTTTGGATAAGAAACTTCACCGAACCCTCACAAAGGTTGCAAACACCATCAAAAAGCACTATCGGATTTTGCATTTCAATAAAAACAAATTGCTAAAAAGTAATTATTTACGTTCAAAAAGTTAAATGTTTGATATTTAAGTTTTTAAGGGCTTTATCTCTCATTTTTTCTTTCGGACATCTATTTTCTATAATCCTGTTTCCTTACAGCAAACTATACCTAAACAATTACGCTAAAAAATCATTTTAATCAAATATCAAAACCAGAAAATCGTCTTAATTTTGGTTTAACTTTGGTGCGATTTTTGCACATAAAATTAACAAAGCTTTTGCTGAAATCAGAAACAATGCTGAAAAATTATCTGACCATATTTTTCTTTCTTTTAAGCTATTCAACCATTCGGGCTCAAAGTAGCTATACCGACTACAAGCCCGAATACAAGAAATGGCACCCCGATTATATGATTGATAAAATTGATTATACCGAAAACCGAATGATTATTCATTTTCGCTATGTAGCCAATTCTATGCCCAAAGAATCCAAATCCTTATTCAAAAACTTTTATACCATTACAAAAGTTACTTTTTTTGGCAAATATCATCGTGAAAAATGGTATCTGGAAAATCATCTTAACCCTGACGAGGCTTTTCATTTCATTGATATTAAAAATATTCGCCGCAATGGTAGGCTAATGGCAACCTCTATTGCAGGCAGTAAGCAGCTAGATTACGAAGACATCGTAGCCAACGAGATTTTTACCTGCGAAATACATTTCAATCGTTTGCCCAAACACGTCAAACGTGTAAATTTGTTTGAAGGGGAAGACTACAAACACGACCAAAACCATTTCCACGTTTTGCAAATCAAAGTAAAACAAGCAAATGACCCCGAATTGGGTAACTTTTCGGATATGGTGAAAAAAGTACAAGATTTTGAACGCAAACTCACAGGCACGCCACGCAGTACCTTTTCTGTACCCAAAAAAGAAAACAAACCTGCCATTACCAAAAAAGAAGAAAAAATACCTGTTCCTGCACCAACGCCTGTGCTTGTAAAAAAGCAAAACAAACCGCCCCAACCCACCCCGAAACCTCGCTTACATAGCCCGCCAACGCCTCCTACTTATCCGCAAGAAGCCCAAGCCCGAATGTAAAGCATTTGGCTGAAATAGCAGAAAATCTTAACTTGCAGGCAAAAAGTAGCGTTGAAAGTATTAGTTATTCGTTTTTCGTCTATTGGAGATTGTATTTGGGTAACGCCCATCTTACGATGCCTGAAAACACAACTTGCCTGTGAGGTGCATTTTGTAACCAAAAAACAATACGCACCGCTTTTTGAGGCAAATCCTAACATTGATACTTTGCATTTGCTTGGCGAAAAAAGCCTTTCAGAACTTATCGGACTTTGGCGTAAAGAAAAATTTGACTATATCATTGATTTGCACAACAACTTGCGAACTTTTTATATCAAACTTGCCCTTTGGAATGTACCTGCAAGAAGCTATCGGAAGTTGCGTTGGCAAAAGTGGCTACTCGTAAATTTCAAAATAAATAAAATGCCTCATAGCCACGTTGTAGATAGATATTTTGAAACCATTGTACCTTTGGGCATAGAGCCTGATAGCAAAGGCTTGGAATTGCATATTCCTGAAAAGTATCATTTGAGTAAAGATTTTTTTCCACCCGCTTTTCAGGAAAAATTTATTGCTTTTGTCATTGGGGCAAGCTATGCCACTAAAAAAATGCCTAACACGAAAATCATAGAATTCTGTAAGCAAATGCCTTTGCCCGTTGTTCTGATAGGCGGCAAAGAAGATGAAGCCGCAGGTGAGGAAATTGAGAGGTACTTTTTAACAAACAAAACTAATCTGGTGTGGAATTTATGTGGAAAGCTCAATCTGATGCAATCGGCTTGGGTAGTGAGCCAAGCCGAAATGGTCTATGGACACGATACAGGGCTTACACACATTGCCGCTTGTTTTCAGAAAAAAGTATATATGATTTTCGGCAGTACCACTCCCGAATTGGGGCTTTACCCTTATCAAACGCCCCACCAAATTATTGAAAATAAAAGTCTGAATTGTCGTCCTTGTTCTCGTTTGGGCAAACACACCTGCCCTAAAAAACATTTCAAATGTATGAACGATTTGAAGTTTGAAATTTAACCTTTTCGGCTCAAACCATTTTCTTGTAAAGAGTGTTTAATAGCAGAGAAATCACTCACCCAAACAGCAAATCCAATGATTGGCTATCGTTTTACCGAATATACCCCTGATGAGCAAATACAGCAAGGCAAAGCCAAATTTGAATCTTTGCTCAAACTTTTTTTAGAACTTGTCAGTATGACAGGGGGCAATGTAGCCGAAGCTCTGGCTTGGCTCAACAATTTAGATAAAAAATACCAACTCACCGATGATAGCTACGGCATAGGCGATTTTATTGAAGATTTGAAGCGAAAAGGTTACATAGAAGAAAATCCGCAAAAAGCAGGTGTTTTGCAAATTACCCCCAAAAGCGAGCAGAATATTCGCCGTAATGCTTTGGAAGAAATTTTTGGAAAGCTCAAAAAAGCCAAACCGGGCAACCATCAAACTAAAAAATCGGGTGTGGGTGATGAGAAAGGGGTAGATAGGCGAAATTTTGAGTTTGGTGATGAATTGGATAATATCGCTTTTACGGAGTCCATTCGCAATGCTCAAATCAATCACGGTTACGAGGATTTTTTCCTTACTCACGAAGATTTGGAAATTATTGAAACAGAATACAAAGCACAAACCTCTACGGTGCTTATGATAGATATTTCCCACTCTATGATACTCTATGGCGAAGATAGAATTACACCTGCCAAAAAAGTGGCTATGGCTCTTGCCGAACTCATTACCACCAAATATCCCAAAGATACTTTGGATATTATTGTATTTGGAAATGATGCTTGGCAGATTTCTATCAAAGATTTGCCTTATCTGCAAGTGGGTCCCTATCATACCAATACCGTTGCGGGTTTAGAGCTGGCAATGGATTTGCTCCGCAGACGCAAAAACGCCAACAAACAGATTTTTATGATAACCGATGGCAAACCTACTTGCCTGAAAGAGGGTTTGCGATACTACAAGAATAGTTTTGGCTTGGATAGAAAAATTTTGAACCGAACACTCAATTTAGCGGCTCAATGTCGCAGGCTTAAAATCCCTATCACTACTTTTATGATTGCCTCAGACCCCTACTTGCAAGAGTTTGTCAGAGAATTTACGCAAGTAAATCAGGGAAGAGCCTATTATAGCTCTCTGAAAGGACTTGGACACTACATTTTTGAAGATTACCAACGCAATCGGAAGAAAAATATCTGATTTACAAATCTTTTTTCTCAAATTTCCAAAACGTAAATACCCAAAGCAAGGTGCTTTCAAGTATTGTGTAAAGCATTTGTGCTTGAATGGCTTCACTTCTTTGCTTGTAATCTTCGGGGGAAAAAAACTTAAAAACTTCGGGCGGTAAAATCAGCCTATCTGAAACTTCAAAAGGTAGAAAAGGCACAAGAAAATCCAAGCTATATTTTTTCAAAAACCATATAAGTAGCGGTTCGGCGATAAGCATATAGGCAATAAATATTGTTACTGCCAGTACGGAACGTTTTATCCATAAACCTAATGCAAAAGCTATGCTTAATTGAGCAAAAACCAAAAGGGCAAAATAAAAAATTGTATTGGAAATTTCCCATTCTCCTGAACCTACAAATAAATTGGCAAGCACATAGAAAAAAGTGAATACCAATGTAAGCACCAAAAGCCATATAAATTTTGAGAGCAAAAACTCTTTTCTGCTAAGACCTTCTATGATATGCTGACGAAGCATCTTGCTACTCCATTCGTTGTTGATATTCAAAATCACTAAAATAGCCGAAAGCGGTACAAGAAATGAGAGGAAAAAAGCCGAAGTTTGCCAAATTTCAGGGTAATTGAATGGTTTTTCAAAAAATGGTCTTAGCACCTCTAATTTACCATTTTCCTCTTTTGTGTGGGTTACAGAACGATAAGAATTGGCAATAACTTGCAAAAAACCCACAAAAGCAAGTAAATTTAAGAGTAAAATAACCCAAAATGCCCTGTTGGTGCGTATTTTGTACCATTCAAGTTGTAAAAATCTTAACATAGTTTAGTTTTCTGTAAGTTCCAAAAATGCTGTTTCAAGGGTTTTTCTTCGCAAAGCAAGATGATGCAATATGATGCCATTTTCAAAGCAAGACTGGTTCAAGGAAGCTAAATCAATGCTATCGGATTCAAGGACTAAATGCAATACCTCATTTTCTTTCTTGATAGCGGCTTGCGGGAATTTTTTTTGCAAAAAATTTGCTAATTCTGTCAGCGAACTGCTTGCCACTTCAATTGTCAGACCTTTACCTAAAATTTCAGCAACTTTGCCATAAGATAGCAATTTGCCTTGTTTGAGAATGGCAGTATGGGTGCAAACTTTTTCAACTTCATCAAGCAAGTGGCTTGCTAAAATAATGGTGTAGTTTTGCTTACGAAGCTCTAAAATCAAATCACGGATTTCTACAATGCCTACGGGGTCTAAGCCATTGGTGGGTTCATCTAAAATGAGAACTTGGGGTTTGCCGAGCAGAGAGGCGGCAATGGCAAGTCTTTGTTTCATTCCCAAGCTGTATGTTTTGGCAGGCGATTTGGCTCTTTCAGAAAGTTTTACCACTTCCAAAACCTCTTGAACTTCTTTGGGTGAGCCTCTTTGGTGGATTTTTTGACGCAAAAGCAAATTATCATAACCCGAAAGATAAGGATAAAAATTCGGTGTTTCCAAAAGCGTGCCTATTTGCTTACGAATAGCGGCACTTGTAGCCCTACCAAACCAAAGAAAATTGCCTGCGGTAGCTTTCAAAACGTCTGTTACAATGCCCAATAGGGTAGTTTTCCCACTTCCATTGGGCCCGAGTATGCCAAAAACACTTCCTTGGGGTACTTCAAAAGAAACTTGGTCTAATGCTTGAATTTTTCCAAAATTTTTGGAAAGACCATTTACCTGTAAAACACTCATAAGCCGATTTACTCTTTCATAGTTTTTTCTTTGCCCGGATATTTGGCTTTTCCTGAGAAAGTATGCCAATCTTCTTTGTTTCGGGCTCGGTGCTGATGCCAATTGAAGTTTTTGTATTTCAAACCATTTTCGGTATAATAATTTTTCTTGAAAAGCCTACGATACCAAGGCATACCCGAAACCACTTGTAAGTTCCCTTCTTGCAAGGCTTCTTCTTTGGTAGCCATTCTACCATCGCCACGTTCAGCACCGAAAAAATGCACGTGGTCGTGTATCATTTTACAACCTTGTACTTTACAAGGTTTCATACAAGCCGAAAAACCTATCAGCAGAAGCAAAAATAACCCGATATAACGAAACATTGAATCCCAATTTTTACAAAAATAAAAATCCTTTGTTAGAATAACAACAGAAAAGCCATTTTCAAAAAAAAAATTTGCGAAATTTTGCCAAAAAGCAAATTATGTATAACTTTATGAAGTTTTGTATTTAGTTCAAAAAAATCAATATGTATGGCAGGCGTAAATAAAGTAATTTTGATTGGCAATGTAGGCAAAGACCCTGATATTATTTCTTTTGATTCAGGTAGAAAAGCAACCTTTCCGCTGGCAACTTCCGAAAAATACAAAGACCGCGAAGGCAAACCTGTGGAAAAAACTGAATGGCATAATATTGTATTTTGGGGGCCTGTGGTTGATGTTATTGAAAAATATGTAAAAAAAGGAAAACAAGTCTTTATTGAAGGTAAGCTCGCTACCCGCTCTTATGAAAAAGATGGGCAAACTCGTTATATTACCGAAGTGATAGGACAAAACCTCACACTTTTGGGGAGTGGCTTGGGTGGAAGCAATACGCCAAATACCGAAAATACTTCTTCCAATAGCCAAGAAGATAATACCCCTTATGTACCTCCTACCGTAGAAAGTAGCCCCAGCGACGATTTGCCTTTCTAATTTTTTGGGTAATATTTTTTCAAAAATCATCTTTTTGCAAACTTTCTTTGCAGAAAGGTGGTTTTTTGTTCAAATTCAAGAAAGTTTAAGGCTTTAATGTGCAAAGGTTTGCAAAGTTCAAACTATAACCTCAAAATTTTGAACTTCAAACCATTCAAACCTTCTTTCAATAATTTTGAACAAGATACTTCAAACCTCAAATTACGGAGCATTTATGCAGTATTCTACCCCTCGCTATGGTGTATTGTTGGTTAATTTAGGCACTCCCGATTCGCCACGTGTGCCTGATGTACGCAGGTATTTACGTGAGTTTCTGATGGATAAGCGTGTCATAGATATTCCTTTGCTTTCTCGTTGGCTACTGGTAAATCTGATAATTGCCAATTTTAGAGCCCCCAAATCTGCCAAAGTTTATCAAAAAGTTTGGACTCAGGAAGGCTCACCACTCAAGTACTACGGCTTTCGTACCCAAGAGCTTTTACAAGAAGCCTTGGGCGAAGAATATTTTGTAAGGCTTGCAATGCGTTATCAAAAACCAAGTATCAAGGCAGTTTTGAAAGAGTTTGAGGGCAAACATTGGGAAAAGCTCATTGTGATTCCTTTGTTTCCGCAGTATGCTTCGGCTACCACAGGTTCGGTAAAAGAAGCCGTAATGAAAGAGTTGAGCCACTGGCAAACTATTCCTGCGGTAGAATTTGTGCAACAATTTTATCAGCACCCGCTTTTTATCAGGGCATTTGCCGAACTTGGCAAAAAATATATTGAAGCCCACCCTTACGACCACTATCTTTTTACCTATCACGGCTTGCCCGAAAGGCAAATTCGTAAGGCAGATAGGCATAATTATTGCCTTACACACGCTAACCCAGCCGAAATAGGCTGTTGTAGTTTGCTACAAGAGAAAAATGCCGCTTGTTACCGAAGCCAGTGCTTTGCTACTACAAGACTGCTGGCAAAAGCTCTAAATTTGCCCGAAGGCAGTTATAGTACGGCTTTTCAGTCGCGTTTGGGAAAAGCCGTTTGGATACAACCTTACACAGAAGATGTTGTAAAAAAACTTGCCCAAGAAGGCAAAAAAAATGTACTGGCTTTTTCACCCTCTTTCATTGCCGATTGCTTGGAAACGACCATTGAGGTAGGGGAGGAGTACAAAGAACTCTTTGAAGAATACGGCGGCGAGCATTGGAAACTTGTAGAAAGCCTAAACGATAGCCCCACTTGGATAGAACTACTACGACAAATGGTTTTAGAACGCACTACCAAACCCAAAGCATTGGATTTGATGATGCAAGTAATTGCCGAAGAAAAAGAATAACTTTCGTTAGTCTAAACTTTGACCTAAAAACTTTTTTCAGCTATGAGCAAATTAGTAGAAGAATTCAACGCCTACCGAAGCAAAATGAACCAAAAAATCCTTGATGCCGATAACTTGGTTATCAAGCGGATTTTTAATTTGGATATGAATTGCTATGCTGATGGAGCATTGAGCGTAGCTACCAAAGAAATGATTGGATTGGCTTGTTCTATGGTTTTGCGTTGTGATGATTGCGTGAGGTATCATTTAGGCAAATGCAAAGAATTAGGATTAAGTACCCAAGAGGTTTTTGAAGTTTTCGCCATAGCCAACCTCATAGGCGGAACGATAGTGATTCCACATCTTCGTAGAGCCGTAGAGTATTGGGAAGCCCTGCAAGAAAATACAAATTCATAGAATTTGCTTCAAGGTTTGGCAAAATTTTGCAAGTTCTTTGTATCTTTGACAAAAAATTGCTTGAAAACCTTGAAGACTTATTTCACGATTCTGCTGATAACTTTTGGCATACATTCGCTTTCAGCACAAATTGGGGGCAGAACATCTTTTGAGTTTTTAGATATTTCTGCTAATCCGCGTACAATGGGATTAGGAGGAGCAAACGTGAGCTTGGCTCAGGAAGATGTGAATATGTTTCTCAATAATCCTGCTGTATTGGATAGCTCAATGGCAGGCGTTGCCTCACTGAATTATAGCCCTTTTTTTGGCAGAACACCCCATTTCTTGCTCATGTATGCCCACGATTTTGGCGGCAAAATAGGCGTGCTGGGTGCAGGTTTGCAGTATATTCGTTATGGTAAAATTCAGGAAACTGATGAAGCGGGTAACGTTATAGGCGAGTTTTTAGCCGCCGATTATGCCCTTACGATGGGTAAATCTTTTCAGGCTGATAATTTTCGGTTTGGAGTAAATTTGAAATTAGTTGGCTCACAAATAGCCTCTTACAATGCTTTTGGCGTAGCTACCGATTTGGGCGTAAGTTTCAAGCACCCTGAAAGGGATTTTAGAGCAGGTTTGGTAATAGCTAACTTAGGGGGTGTTTTCAAAAAATATCTGCCCAATTATGCTTTGCGAATGCCTTTTGATGTACGTTTGGGGCTATCTTTCAAACCCTACAAAATGCCTTTCCGCTTTTCGGTTACGGCTTATCATTTGTATCGTTGGAATATTTCTTACAACGACCCTGCCTTTGCAACTACCACCGACCCTTTTACGGGGCAAACACAAACACGAAAAATTAGCTTCGCCAATAACCTATTCCGTCACTTTGTTTTTGGTACAGAAGTTATATTTCACAAAAACTTTCACTTGCGGATAGGATACAATCATTTACGTAACCAAGAACTCAAATTTAAGGATATAACGGCACTGGCAGGTTTTTCGGGAGGTTTGGCTTTCAGGGTAAAAGGTTATGAAGTTGCTTTTACAAGAGCAGGCTTTGCCCGCAGAGGGCTTACTTGCTTGGCTATTAGTAAAAATTTAGGGGAATTGTAGTTGCTTTTTCAAGAAATCTAATAATGCAAGTTAGTGCTCAAATAACAGGATTACAATACAAAATATTTCTGGCTGATGAACTCCCAATCATTGAAAGCAGTGATTTTGATATTAACACCTGTCCTTCCTGTTGTATTTTCACTAACAACAAACAAACTTTTGCTATTTCAAAATGGATTTCACCAAAGCGTACAAGGTCGTACCCTTATGAAAGGGTTTATAATACGTTGGCGAGTGGTAAAAAGATAACAATCATTCCCGTTGTAAAAGATGAAGGTCTTGATGGTGATAGGGACTTTATTCAGTGGGATACAGTTTCTATGATGTCTTTACTTGATGTGTATGTGATTTTGGCATACTATAATGATGCAGAAAAAAACAACCTCTATGATAATAAGATTACTAATCAGAAGTTTGATAATCAATATGTTTTGGAGAAAATTCAAGAAATTTCAACTTATCATAGTTCAGCTTTACACTGGAATTTGCAAGAGTTAAATAATAACTTTTTAGACGTTATTGTAAAAGCAAAAGATAGTTATGCAAAAATTAGTAAGAAAACCAATGTAAGAATGCACAGCGAGAAAAGCATAGATGATTTTGTGGAGATAATTAGTAGAAATGTTAGGGAATTTATGGAGTTCTCACGCCAGAAAGCAAGAGAGGCACAAGGCAGAGAGTTTGTAACTGTACAGCCTAAGGAGGTTTTATCCTCTTTGACGAAGGCAAAAATTGCGATTACAAACTATTTGGGTGGACAGTATTTCTTGACGGTTGATGAAGTACATATAGAGCATAAAGAAGTGTATTTGATAGAAGGGAAACATTCAAAATCAGGTATTTTACCAAGTAAAAGTGATATTAAAGATGGTTTGCTGAAAATGATTCTATATACCAATTTGAAAGATACAAAAGTAAATGATAAACCTAAAAATCCAATGCCTATTTTACTTTTGACCTCCTCAAAATTGAAATCAGAACTAAACTCAAAAACAAGTAATGTAGAGTTTGAAAAATTTTGCGACCAAAATAAGTTGAATAAAACTCAACAAAATTTCCTAAAAAACCTTTTTGAAGAAGCTAACACAAATGGCTTTTTGGTAACTTTGAAAAAAGTATAACATAATGATAAAAAGTCCGTTAAGGTATCCAGGAGGAAAAAGCAAGGCGTTAGAGCAAATATTGCCCTTAATTCCTTATTTTGAAGAATTTAGAGAGCCTTTTGTTGGGGGTGGTTCGGTATTTTTGGCATTAAAACAACTTTTTCCCGAAAGAAAATATTGGATTAACGACTTATATTTTGAATTGTATAAATTTTGGGAATATACACAAAAAGATTTGCAAGGCATTATCAGACAAGTAAGTGCATGGAAAAAAGATTTTGATAATGGAAAAGAACTACACAAGTTCTTAATTGAAAATATAAATGGTTTTGATGATTTGAAAATAGCAAGTGCTTTTTTTGTGTTCAACCGAATTACATTTTCAGGCACAACAGAAGCAGGCGGGTTTTCGGAGCAAGCCTTTCAAAAAAGATTTACAACAAGTAGCATTGAGCGTTTAGGGCTTTTGGAAAGTGTTGTCAAAGATATAAAAATAACCAATTTAGATTATGAAGAAGTAGTAAAGGCGGAAGGGAAAAATGTATTTATTTTCCTTGACCCACCTTATTTTTCTGCTACAAAATCAGCACTTTATGGCAAAAATGGTAAATTACACAAAAGTTTTAACCACGAAAGATTTGCCGAAGTAATGAAAAATTGCAATCATAAATGGCTAATAACCTACGATAATAGTGATTATATCAAAAATTTATTTTCCTTTGCTCATATTTTAGAATGGAATTTAACGTATGGTATGCGTAATGTGAGTTCGGCAAAGCCAAATCAATCGGCAGTTTCAAAGCAATTAGGCAAAGAAATTTTTATAGCCAACTTCAAAATTGATAGCAAAAAAATATTGCTCCAAAAGAACTTATCTGTTCAAACTACGCTCAATTTTGCTAATTTTTAGCTTTGTTAAGGTTTTAAAAATATCTTATGTATCTTTGTTTGCTCAAACCATTCAACCTTCAAACCAATGATTTATGCTCATTGATGCCTACCAAATAGCTGAAACTATTCACTTGAAGCGTTTTCGTAACGACTTCCTACACGAGCCTGCTCACGCCAGCAGTTGGGATATTTTTTATGTAGAGGAAGAAGAGAAACGCTTTTTGCACGTTTTTAGCTATGGAGTAGTCGTTTTTGTAGGCTATGATGCCGTGAGCAAGAGCAATTTGCTGGATTTTATTAAAAAATACGCCGAAAACCCCGTTAATCTTGATGTAAATGACTATTTCACGCTTTTAGTAGATAAATCTTTGCCCAAGGCACTTGTAAAAAATGATTCCATTACACTTCCGCAAATTCAGTTAGATGCTATTCGCATTATTACGCTCAATGTTGCTCAATCGGTGGCGATGGATTATTACGAAATCATTAGCCTTGAAATTCTCAATGCCAGTAAAGTCTATATTGACCAATTGGAGGAGTTTGGCAAAGTGAAAATTTCCAAGCGTGATTTGCTGAAATTTATCGGGAAGGTTAAAAATATAAAAAATAGCATCATTGATAACCTTTACATTCTTGATGACCCTAATATTGTTTGGGATAATGAGGAACTGCAACGCCTGCACCGACAGCTCAAAGATAATTTTGATATTAGTCCGCGTTTTCGTGATTTGGACTACCGCCTGCGAATTGTAGAGGAAAATTTGGTTCTGCTTACCGACCTGCTCCAACACCGAGAAAGCTCTCGTTTGGAGTGGATTATCATTATTCTGATTTTAGTGGAAGTCTTGAATGTATTTTTTAGCGAGTGGCTTCGCAAACTTTGGTCAAATTAACTGATTACCCATTACTAACTACTCATTACTCATTACTAACTACTCTGTACTACTATGAACATTTTGCTTTTAGGCTCAGGAGGGAGAGAACACGCTTTTGCGTGGAAAATAACTCAAAGCCCTCTTTGTGAGAAGTTGTTTGTTGCCACAGGCAATGCAGGTACAGCCCAAATTGCTGAAAATGTAGCTATCAAACCCACAGATTTCTCTGCTTTGGCTTCTTTTTGCAGAGAAAAAAATATACAAATGCTTGTAGTTGGCAATGAAGAGCCACTTGTAGCGGGTATTTGGGATTTTTTCAGGGAGCAAAAGGATTTAGGACAGATACATCTCATAGCTCCCTCAAAGGAAGGAGCTATGTTGGAAGGCAGTAAAGATTTTGCCAAGCAACTGATGTTTGAATATCAAATTCCAACGGCAAGTTATCATTCTTTTTGGGCGGAGGATTTTGAGAAAGCTATTGCATACATTTACAATCATTCTTTGCCTATTGTGCTCAAAGCTGATGGGCTTGCCGCAGGCAAAGGCGTACTAATTTGCCCCACGTACAAAGAAGCTGAAAAGGCTCTTAAAGAAATGCTTTTGGATAAAAAATTTGGCAAAGCAAGTGAAAAAATCGTGATTGAGCAATTTTTAGAAGGTATTGAGCTATCAGTTTTTGTACTCACTGACGGCAAAAACTACAAAATTTTGCCCGAAGCCAAAGACTACAAACGCATAGGCGAAAACGATACAGGTTTGAATACAGGTGGAATGGGTGCAGTTTCCCCCGTGCCTTTTGCCGATAAGACTTTTATGCAAAAAGTAGAGCAGAAAATCATTGTTCCTACTTTGCAGGCTTTGCAGAAAAGAAATATCTCTTATGTAGGATTTTTGTTTATTGGTCTGATGAAGGTAGGAAATGAACCTTATGTGATTGAATTTAACTGCCGAATGGGCGACCCCGAAACCCAAGTAGTTTTCCCAAGAATTGAAAACGACCTCGTAGAACTGCTCTTGGCTACCGCTACTCAAAAACTTAACGAAGTAGAACTAAAAATTAAGCCTGAAACGGCTGTTACAACGATTGTAGTATCGGCAGGCTATCCCGAAACCTACGAAACAGGCAAGGAGATAAAGGATTTGGATAGAGTTGAAAATGCTTTGATTTTTCACGCAGGTACAAAGTTGGAAAATGAGAAACTGCTCACCAATGGTGGTAGGGTAATGGCTCTGACTGCCCTTGCCAAAACTTTACCCGAAGCTATTGAAAAATCCCAAAAAGCCGCTGAATGTATCAGTTTTGAAAACAAATACTTCCGCCGAGATATTGGTAAAGATTTGTTGTAAGAGTAGCCTCCTTGCCACTTGCTAATTTTTTAGAAAAGCCTGATTAAACCTTTGTCAATTTGTGGTGTCAAAGCAATACATTCACCAAACATCTAATTTTATGAAAAAGAAAATTTTTAGTTTGTTTCTTGTATTCTTTGCCTTTTTACTTTTCGCAGAAGCCCAAAGAAGCCCTATGCGTCAAAGAAAAATGAGAGAACCCAAAACGCCTGAACAGAGAGCTACCGCTATTACCAATAGACTTACGAAACGCCTAAATCTAAACGGCGAGCAAAAGCAACAAATTTACAAAGTAAATTTGCAAACTGCCCAAAGAGTTGATGAACTCCGTGCCGAAGTCAAAGCCAAGCGTGAAAGAGGTGAAAAACCTGAAAAAGGTTTTTATGCCAAACAAATCAGAGAATTAAATCAGCAAAGAGACCAAAGCATTTCTACTACGCTCAATGCCCAACAAAAAGTTGAATACGAAAAACTTAAACAAGAGCAAAAAGAGCGTATGAGACAAAGAATAGAAAAACGCCAAAAGTTTCGTAAAAAAATGAATAAGCAAGATACAGGCTTTCTTGAAAATGATGACGATTTTGAAGATATGTTGCTTGACGAAGCCGAAGATGATATTTAACAGGCTCTTGTTTTTGGGTTCAAGAGTTCAAAAGTTAAAAATCTTAAACTTTTTCAAGAAGTTACAAGGTCGCTATAACAGCGACCTTTTAGTTTATTATTGCAAATCCATCTATACTTTACTTTCTAAGCAGGCTATTTCCTTTTCGCCATCTCCCCCCTCAATAGATGTATCTAGATTGTTATCATCTAAATCGGGGCGAGTTTCTACGATAAGGGCTTCGCTATGTGCTTGGTTTTGTACCATAGTATCCACACCGAGCCAAATTGTAGGGCATTTGTTGGTTTTGATTAAGTTTTCCATAGCGGTAACATTTAAGGGTGAAACAAAAAAACCTGAACTTTGAGCGGTTCAGGTTTGCTTTTATGAATAAAGATTTTTATTCCAAATACATCAGCAATTTCCTGAACCAAAGGGCGAACCAAAAGGCACAAGCACCTCACGTTTTGAAGTCTTGTAAATACTTTCGGCAATATGATTACAGCGTTTTAACATTTCTTTTCTTTTTTTGGCAATCTTGCAAATTTTATTTCAGACAAACAAATTTTTTTGAGAATTTTTTTTGTAAAAAAATTTCTACTTTTGTAAAAACAAACATTATGCCAAACACTTGGAACTACTTAGATATTTTAGAAGCAGAAGCTATTCACATACTTAGAGAAGTAGCAGGGCAATTTCAAAAACCAGCACTGCTTTTTTCAGGTGGTAAAGATTCTATCACTTTGGTTCATCTGATACGCAAGGCTTTTTATCCTATGCCCTTCCCTTTCCCGCTTGTGCATATAGATACAGGGCATAATTTCCCTGAAACTATTGTTTTTCGTGATAATTTGGTTAGAAATGTTGGTGCCGAGCTGATAGTAGGCTATGTTCAGGATTCTATTGATAGAGGCACGGTAGTAGAAAAAAAGGGAAAAGGAGCAAGTAGAAACACTTTGCAAAGTGTTACACTACTGGAAACCATTGAAAAGTACGAGTTAGATGCTTGCATAGGAGGTGCCAGACGCGACGAAGAAAAAGCCCGTGCCAAAGAAAGAGTTTTTTCGCCTCGCGATGAATTTGGACAATGGAATCCTAAAAATCAGCGTCCTGAATTATGGAATATTTACAACGGCAAGCTCCACAAAGGCGAAAATATGCGTGTTTTCCCTTTGAGCAACTGGACAGAATTAGATGTTTGGCGGTATATTTTACGAGAAAATATCGCTTTGCCTTCGCTATATTTTGCCCATAAACGCAAGTGCATCATCAGAGGCTCGCAAATTTTGCCTTATGCCGATTTTATTTTTACCGATAATAACGACATTTTGGCAGAAAAAAACGTCAGATTTCGCACCGTAGGCGATATGACCTGCACCGCCGCTATTGAAAGCACTGCCGATACCATTGAAAAAGTTATTGCAGAAATTGAAAGTCTTGCCATTTCGGAAAGAGGTTTGCGTATGGACGACAAAATTTCCGAAACCGCTATGGAAGATAGAAAAAAAGAAGGGTACTTCTGATAGCTTACAATTTTTCAGCCCAAATGATTGCTTTCTGATTACTGGCAAGAGTGGTAGCTATCAAAAAATCTTTTCCACCTTCTTTGATTTTGTATTTTTTACAAATTTCAGACACTGAAAGCGGATAGTTTCGGGCAATGATATTAAAGACAGAACCCATTTCGGGCAGTTCTTTCTGCGGATTTTGCAAAACTTTTTTTATTCTAAAAACTCTACCCGAAAAATTTTCCAATAATTTGCCTTGCGTGTATAGATGCGAGTTGCTGTGCAGTTTGTATAAGTTGAATTTTTCTGCTATGCTCCTGAAAAATCCTGCTTTGAGAATAGAACTATTTGGCTCATACAAATATTCTTGCACCAAAGGGGCTAAATGAACATTGGCTTTGCTTTCTTCAGCGAAGGTACTTGTAAAAATCTGTGAGTTATTTTCAAGCAAATTGTAAGTGTAAATGGGAATGTTTTGCCATTCGGAGCAAAAATTTTTTTCTAAAAGATATAGCACTTCCTTGCACTCGTTCTGAACGCTTACCACATAAACACCTGCCACATTAGGCAAAATTTTCAGAGCCTCTTTTATTTCAAACATAGGTGAGGTTTTGAGCAAAATTTTTTCTGTTTTATCAAAAAGCAGTGGCAGAAGCTGTAAAATATTCGGTTCGGTTTCAGTGATTTGGGCAATAGATTTCCCTTGTAAATTTCGGCGAGCAGGGTCTAAATAAATATAATCAACGGCTTCGGAAAAGTTTTGTAAGAAATGTTGAGCTTCTGCATTGTGCAGGGAAACATTGTTTAGTTGCATTGCTTCAAAGTTTTGCCTGACGATTTGAAACAAATCGGGATTTTTTTCTACATACCAAACTTTTTTGAATTTTTGTGCAAATGCCCAAGTATCTACACCAAAGCCACCTGTGAGGTCTAGAATGGTATTGCCTGAAAGCAATTGAGCTTTGAAAAAAGCTGTTTTTTCGGAAGAACTTTGTTCCAAATTCAGGGCGGGAGGGAATACTAATGCGTAGTTTTCGTACCAATGAGGGACTTTGTTTTGGATTTTCCTTCTACCTTCTATTTGTTGCATTAGCAATGTACGCAGAGAAGTAGGATATTTCTGCAAAGCAAAAGGAAGTTCGGAAAGAGGGACGTTTAAGTAGTGTTTAAGTAGTGTTTGAAGCTCGCTTAAATCTTGCATACAAGGAACTTATCCGAAATTGATGAAAGCAGAGGTGAAAAAGTTTGAAGTTTGAGGTTTTGAGGCTTGTTTTTGAACTCTTGCCACCCAAAAAACGGCGTTATGGTCAAAATAATTTAGGCAAAACGCATTGCTTATCAAGAAAAAAACCTTCAAACTTGAAGGTTTTTGAGTTTTTTACTGCACTTTTTTGCTTGAACAGCAACCACTTTTCTTTTCGGTGGTGGCAGTAGAGCAAGATTTTCCGTCTTTGGTTTCAGTAGTAGCAGAGGCATCTTTCTTTTCTGTGCTACAAGAAGAAGCCTTGCTTTCGGTAGTTGTACAGCAAGAATCTTTTTTCTTTTTCTTCTTTTTCTTGAAGATAAACTCGGTGCTTTCAGCATTGTTGAAAGTTGAAGCCACCACTACTGTTCCACTTACCAAAGCGAAAAGGGACAAAGCTAATGCGATTTTTTTCATAAGCGTATTTTTATAGACGAAACGAAAAAGTGAATAAAATAGTTCATATCTGCTGAATTTTTTTTACATTTCAAACAATATTCTGACTTTTTAGCTTTTCAATTTCGGTGTGTGAAAATCCTATTTCTTGCAAAATCTTTTGTGTATCTGCACCCAGCTCGGGGGCAATATTTTGAGGCATAGCAGGCGTAGCAGAAAACTTAATCGGGAAGCCCAAAGAAAGGATTTCTCCAATTTTGGGGTGTTGCATTTTGAGGAACATATTTCGTTCTTGCAAATGCTTATCTTGCTCAATTTCGTCTATTTCGTATATGGGGCTAATGAGTAAATCGTGTTCTTGGCTTAATTTGAGCCAGTATTCTCTTTCTTCTGAAAGAAAAAATGCTTGCAAGGTGGCTTTATTTTCTTGCATTTGCTTGGGTTCTTGGGGCATTGCAAAGCCTAAAAACTCAGGTTTTTGGACTACATTGCAGAATTTTATCCAAAATTTCGGCTCCAATGTGGCAAGAGAGATGTACTTGCCATCTTTGCACATATACACATTGTAATTGGGGAAGGCTCCCGAAAGAGGCGTTTCGCCACGTTTTTGAGCTTGCTTCGTAGCCTGATAATGCGTAAAAGGTACAACCAGAAGGGGCATAACCCCTTCAGTCATTGAAATATCCACGTGTTGCCCTTTGTGTGTATGGGTGCGAGCCTGCAAAGCGGCAAGTGTTCCGATAATTGCCATATAAGAGCCACCCGCAATATCAGCAAGCTGTACAGCGGGAAGGGTAGGGGCTTTGCCTGCTTCACCTATCAAACCTAAAATACCCGAATAGCTCAAATAGTTGAGGTCGTGCCCTGCCAAGTGGCTATAAGAGCCTGTTTGTCCGTAGCCTGTGATAGAAACGTAAATGATTTTTTCATTTATTTTTTGGGCTTCGTTGTAGCCAATTCCCAATTTATCCAAATATCCTGGGCGAAATTGCTCCACTACTACATCGGCAGTTTGCACAAGTTTCCAAAAAATCTCTCTGCCTTCGGGTTGGGTATAATCTAATGTTAGGCTTTTTTTGGAGCGATTGAAAGCTAAGTAATTTGCTGAAAATTCTTTCCCTTCGGCTTCATAGACAGGGGGAAAGTTGCGTACATAGTCGGGCTGTACAGGATTTTCAATTTTAATCACTTCTGCCCCCATATCAGCCATAAGCATAGTAGCCAGCGGACCGGGCAAGAGCCTGCTCAAATCTAAAATTTTGATACCTTCTAATGGTCTTTTTTGCATAGCCTATGAAATTTCTTTTCGTAATTTTTCAATTTCTTGCACAGAAAGCCCCGTCAGTTCGCTGATAGTTTCATTATCAAAACCTTTTTGGATAGCTTTGAAAGCCACGGATTGCTTCTCTCTCAACATACCCATTTCTTCTGCTTTCATTTTTTCGGTTTTTTCATCAGTTTCACGCATACGAGCATATTCGTAGGCTTCAAGGTCTTTTTTGCTCCAAAGGTGCTTATCAGCTTCCAAATAAGCAGTTTTCAAACCTTCATCATCAACACTATCAGGAATAACTTCTAAATTTTCTGCGTTTTTGATAAAAAACACCCATTTTTCTGTGAGTGTGTGCAGTTCCTTTTCAGTTTTATTGAATTTGGGTAGCTCAATGAAGTTAAATTCAAGGTCTTTGAGTTTGTGTTCTTGGGTTTTTTCGTCCAAAATGAGATGTCGGGAAAGGTAATGAGGAGTTTCCAAAAAGGTAAAATCTAAAATACCAATAAAAATTACAGGTTTGAGTTGGTAGTATTCCTCTTTGGCATTGAGTTGCGAAATATAGCTCTTGGCAGAATAATACACTACTCTTTGAGCAAAACCGATTTTATCCGTAACTTGCATTTCTACGATATACTCTTTACCTGCTTCGTCACGAGCCTTTACATCAAGTACGGTAGATTTCGCTCCTAATACTATGGGAACTTGATAAGGGTTTAGGATTTGCACATCTGCAATTTTTCGCTCACCTTCCAGCCCCAAAATCGCATTGAGGAACGAAATCAGAATTTGTTTTTTGTTTTCGTTCCCGAAAATTTTACGAAAGGCAATATCGTTTTTTACATCTGCAAATTGCATAATATCAACATTTTACTTCAATACAAGTTTTGCGAGTTTTCCTTTGTTTCCGATTGCCCAACCAATGTTTCCTTCACGGATAAAGCGTACCGTATGAAACCCCTCGGTAGAAATATTTTTCCACTTTTTTCCGCCATCTTTGGTAAAATCTATACCACTTGTGCCAACGGCAACATAGGTTTTCTTGCGTATGTACGAAACACAAGACCGATAACCTTTGGGAGGAATTTTGGCGATTTTCCAAGATTTTCCGCCGTCTGAGGTATAAACACCTGTTTTTTCTGCCCAATTGGGTTGTGTATAGTCGCCGCCTACGGCAACGCCATTTTTCAAATCCTGAAAAACAACTGAAAAAATACCTTGCGAGGCTTTTCCACTCAAAATAGGCACTTCTACGCTTTGCCAAGTGCTTCCCAAATCTGTGGAAATAAGCATACGAGCCTTTTCGCCACCGCCTGTGCCTATCCAGATATGCGAAGGCTCACGAAAACGCATAATCGTACCACTTGCGGCAAAACCTGCCTCATTTTTTTGAGCTTTGGGCAAATTTTTACCGATATTTATCCAAGTATTTCCCCCGTCTTCGGTTTTGAGCAAAGTGAAATTTCTTTCTTCATCAGGGTCGCCAAAAACAAAGCCAATTTTTTCGCCAAAAAAGCCTATATCATTCAAAAAAGCAGTTTTAGAAGTATCTTGATAGACAACTTGCCAACTTTCGCCCCCATCCAGGGTTTTTAGAATATAAGCAGGCGAACCCGCATTGATAACAAAAGCCCGTTTCTCATCAAAGGCTACAATATCCCGAAAATCTTTGTCTTCAAATCCTTTGATTTGTAAATTTTGCCAATTTTTCCCGCCATTGGTAGTTTTGAGAATAGTTCCTTTGGTGCCACTTGCCCAAACCACTTGTTCATCTACTATCCACAAGCCCCGAAAGCTACTTTCTGAAACAGCATTTTGTAAAAAAACTTCTATTTCTTGCGAAAAAGTTTTCCCTAATAAGAAAAAGCAAGCAAAGAAAAACGAAAAAAACAAAGATTTTTGCATAGTTTTTGTGCAGTTTTGAACCAAGAATAGGGCTATTAACTCAAAGAAAACTCTTGCAAATTAGCTTTTTTGTTCGGATTTGTCAAAATTTTGTAATTTTGAAAAATTAGGTTCAAAGAATTATCAAATTTTTTGAAGTTGTTGTAACTTTGAGCCATAAATTTTCAACCAATGAAAAAACTTTCAATTATTCTTTTTTTGAGCTTTTTTTCGCTGTGTGTAGTTGCCCAAAACAAAAAACTTACAGAGCAGTATCAGAAAGCCAAAACTTTTCTCAATAACAAAGACTACCAAGAAGCTATTTTAGCTTTTGACCCTCTGCTGAAAAAAGCCAAAGGGAATATCTATCAGGAGTATGCTCATTATTATTCGGCATTGTGTTATTTCTACTTGAAAAAGTGGAAAGAAGCTGAAAAATTGCTTGAAAAACTTTCGGAGCAGTTTCCGCAATGGGATAAAAACCAAGAAGTTTTATACTTACAAGCCAATATTGCTTTTGAACGCAAAGAGGATAATATTGCTTTGAGCTATATCGAAAAAATAAAAGGTTCGCTGAAAGCAAAAGCCGAAGCAATGAAAGCCCATTATTTGGGTAAAAGAGAGATTGCGGTGCTGAAAAACTTGCAGGCTGTGTATCCCAACGATAAAACCATAGCTCAAATTTTAGTGGATAAATTAGCCACCGAAGTTGATAATATCAAAGATTTGGAGTATTTGGAAGAACTTGTACAAAAGTATAATTTGGAAAAGCCTGAAAAAGTGCGTTTGCAAAGGGTAGAAAAGAACGTCTATCGCCGAAAGTCAGATACCTTGAATATTGCTTTATTTTTGCCAATCAATTTCAAAGAATACAAAGACCCCAAAAAGCGTACTCCTGCTACCAATCTTTCCATTGATTTTTATCAAGGAATGCGAATAGCTCAACGCATTTTGGATACTACGCTCAAAAAGCCTACTCGCCTTATTGTGTATGATGTCTATCAGAATCCCGATACCTTAGAGCTGATGTACAAAAACAATGAATTTGTGAAAGTTGATATGTTTGTAGGACCTTTTTATGATGAAGATTTTGCCAAAGCCCTTGAAATCGCTGAAAAAAAGGATATTCCTATTATCAACCCTTTTCTGACTAACCCCAAATTTTTGAAAAGTAAAAATGCGTACTTTTTGCAACCTTCCATAGAAACCCAAGGCAAGCAGTCGGCTCGGTTTGCGGCAAGTACTTTTGGTAAAAATGTAATTATTTTTCATAGCGAATTGCCCGAAGAAATGAAATTGCTCAATGCTCATAAAAGCGAATTAGAAAAAGTAGGAGGTAAAATTTTGTACCAACACAAAATTTCTGTTACTACTATACCACAAATTGAGCAAATACTTTCCAATCCTGAATACAAAGACGTAAATTATATTTTTGTAACGAGCTCCAGCCAAGCCGCCGCCGAAAAAATAATGGAAATAATGAAGGAAAAGTTACCCAATGTGCCTATTCTTACAACGCTTGCGTGGCGTAAAATTCCTGAACTCAAACCTGCGGATTTAGAAAAGCAAAATGTTCATTTTATAGATGCCGATTATACGCGTCTGAGTGGCGATAGAGAGCCTTTCAGAGTAGAATACAACCAAAGAGTAAAATTTGTAGAGATATACAGCAATATGGTTGCCCCACCTGTTGCCAGCCACAAAGGCTATGATGTGATGATTTCCTTTGTGAAATACCTGCATCTTTATCCAAGAGATTTTTTCAAAAAAGTTGTTGAAAGTGAGGATTTCAAAAAAACTTTCAGGGGCTATCTTTTTACCGAAAGTGAAAGGGATAACCAATACGTGCCTATTTTGAAGTTTGCAGATAAAAAGTTAGTGGTGGCAAATCCTTTAAGCACCGAACCCGTTGAAGTAAAACCCAAACCTAAAAAGGAAAAGTAGAAAATTGTATGCTTTCCACCAGACATCTTTTGGGGATAAAAAACATTACGGAAAAGGATATTGAGAAAATCTTTGAAACAGCTCGTTCCTTCAAAGAGGTTATCAATCGTCCTATCAAGAAAGTACCCTCTTTGCGTGATGTAACCATTGCCAATGTTTTTTTTGAAAATTCTACCCGTACCCGCCTTTCTTTTGAACTTGCTGAAAAGCGTCTTTCGGCTGATGTTATCAACTTTTCGGCTTCGGGGAGTTCGGTAAAAAAGGGAGAAACCTTGCTGGATACGGTGAATAATATTTTGGCAATGAAAGTAGATATGCTTGTGATGCGTCATAGTAGCGTGGGTTCGCCTCATTTTTTAGCTAAACATATCAAAGCCAATATCATCAATGCAGGCGATGGCACACACGAACACCCTACGCAGGCTCTTTTAGATTGTTTTTCCATTCAAGAAAAGTTGGGTTCGGTGGCAGGCAGAAAGGTGGCAATTATTGGCGATATTTTACACTCTCGTGTCGCTCTTTCTAATATTTTTGCTTTGCAAAAACTGGGGGCAGAAATAATGCTTTGTGCTCCTGCTACACTTATTCCCAAATATGCCAAGGATTTGGGCGTGAAAATTACTTACAATGTACGCGAGGCTTTGCGTTGGTGTGAGGTAGCCAATGTGCTTCGTATTCAATTGGAAAGGCAACAAATCAAGTATTTCCCTTCGTTGCGAGAATATACACTTTATTTTGGTATCAACAGAAAGCTATTGGAAGAGTTGGATAAGGAAATTATCATAATGCACCCAGGTCCTATCAATAGAGGTATAGAATTAAGTAGCGATGTAGCCGATAGCTCTCATTCTATTATTTTAGACCAAGTAGAAAATGGGGTAGCTATCCGTATGGCAGTGTTGTACTTATTGGCTCAAAGTAATTGAGGTTACTTGTGGGGCTTGATATTTTTTGAAAAAACTGCTGATTTTCAGGAAAATAACTCCCCAAAAAGCCTCTTTGAAAATTTTGAAACTCATTTTAGAAGTACCTCGCTCTCTTTCGGTGAAAATAATAGGAATTTCTTTGATACGAAAGCCATATTTCCACGTTTGAAACTTCATTTCAATTTGAAAAGCATAGCCTACAAATTTGATTTTCTCTAAGTCAATGGTTGCTAAAACCTTTCGGCGATAGCACTTAAAACCTGCCGTAGGGTCGGAAATAGGCATACCTGTAATAAAACGCACATATTTTCCTGCAAAATAAGACATCAAAACTCGCTTCATAGGCCAATTCACAACATTTACCCCCGAAATGTAACGCGAACCTATCACTAAATCGTAACCTTCTTGCGAGGCTGTTTGATATAAGCGTACTAAATCATCGGGATTATGCGAAAAATCAGCGTCCATTTCAAAAATATACTCATAACTTCTCTGTAAAGCCCACCGAAAGCCGTGAATGTAGGCAGTGCCTAAACCTTGCTTACCTGTACGTTGTTCCAAAAAAAGCCTGCTTGCAAATTCTTTTTGTAAATCTTTTACTTTTTCGGCAGTACCATCGGGAGAGCCATCATCTACAATAAGTAAATCGAAAGGCAATACAAGCGAAAAAATTTTACGAATGATAGCCTCAATATTTTCTATTTCGTTGTATGTAGGAATAATTATCAGTGCATCGGACATTGATGAGCAAACTTACGTATGTTTGGAAGATTGAGGTTAGTAGTCAAAGTTTCAAACCTTGAACTTTCAAACTTTGAGCCCTTAAGCCTTTTGAACCTCTTAATATTTCCCCTTGTTTTTGTTGTTCCAGTTTTTATTTTTTTTATTGCCATTGAAGGCATTTTTTTTGTTTTTCTTGTTATGATTGCTACTGCTTGTGTTTGTGGCTTTTAGGTTTTTCGTTTCTTGCGAACTGCTCACGATAGGGTTGCCATAGAGTTCGTCAAGATTGCATTGGATAGCTCCGTCAGAAAGGTCTTTGATTTGCTCTACGAGTACGCTATCTTCAATATTATCTTTTTGCCAAGCCTGATGAAAGGATTTCATCAGATTGAAAAGGTGTGCTTCCAACTCTTTTTTTCTTTCGCCTTCGGGTAAGTGGGCTACGGCTTGCACAAGCAACTGAATATTTTTCCCATAATGCCGAAACTTGATATTATTGGTGCTATACGCTACGCGTTCGGGTTTTTTGCCAAGCATATCTTTTTCGGGCATAGGGTAGGGGGCATCAATATCTAAATCAAATTGGGCAATAATGAACAAATCGTCCCAAAATTTGCTTGGTGTTTCTTGAAATTCTTTGAAATTTGGGTGGATTTGCTTCATCATTTCTACTACCAGATAGGCTTTTTCGGTACGTTCTTGCCTATCGGGAATAGTTTTGAGATATTCCACCATTTTCTGAATGTTTCTGCCGTACTCTTTGAGTATTACGGTATCACTGCTCGTGTATTCGTACATAACTGCGGTTTTAAGCCTCAAACTTACAAGATTTAACGCAAAAAAAGAAATCTTGTTGCGAAATAGTTTGCTTAAATCATTTTCTGGCTTGTTTTATGCTCCATAGCGGCTTTTACAAAACGCATAAAAAGCGGATGCGGGCTGGCAACAGTGCTTTTGAGCTCAGGGTGAAACTGCACGCCCACAAACCAAGGATGTGAGGGCAGTTCAATCACTTCTACAAGATTGCTATCAGGGTTAAAGCCACTAAATACCAAACCTCCTTTTTCAAATTGTTCTAAAAATTGGTTATTAAACTCGTAGCGGTGGCGGTGGCGTTCGCTAATGAGGGTTTTACCATAGGCTTGATGTACTTTTGTACCTTTTTGCAACTTGCAAGGATAAGCCCCCAGACGCATAGTGCCGCCTTTGGCAGTTACTTTCTTTTGCTCTTCCATTAGGTCAATGACAGGGTAGGGGGTTTGTGGGTTCATTTCAGTAGAATGGGCGTTTTCTAAACCCAAAACGTTGCGAGCAAACTCAATGACAGCACATTGCATACCCAAGCAAATTCCCAAAAAAGGGATTTTCTGCTCACGAGCAAAACGAACAGCTGTAATTTTGCCTTCAATACCTCTTTCCCCAAAGCCGGGGGCAACCAAAATGCCGTGCATTTGCCCTAAAATATCTTTGACATTGCTTTCGTCAATTTTTTCGGAGTGTATCCAGTGCAGTTTTACTTTACATTCGTTGTAAGCTCCTGCGTGTGTAAAGGCTTCGGCAATGGATTTGTAAGCATCGTGTAGCTCTACGTATTTGCCTACAAGAGCAATATCTACATTTTCGGTGGGGTTTTTGAGTCTGCCCAAAAACTCTTTCCAAGCCTCAATGTTGGGTTCTTTTTTGTAAGGATAGCGTAATTTGGCAAGCACTCGCTCATCAAGTTTTTCTTTACGCATCAGCAAGGGTACATCATAAATCGTTTCAGCATCAATGGCTTCAATCACCGAATTGACGCTCACCCCTGTAAAAAGGGCAATTTTTTTCCTAATTTCCAAAGGGATAGGTCTTTCGGAACGGCACACAATAATATCAGGTTGCACACCAGCTTCGGAAAGGGCTTTTACGGAGTGTTGTGTAGGTTTGGTTTTGAGCTCGCCTGCGGCGGCAAGATAAGGCAAAAGTGTAAGATGAATGACTACAACATCATTGCTTCCCAATTCCCATTTGAGCTGACGCAAGGCTTCAATGAAAGGAAGCGACTCAATATCGCCAACGCAACCGCCAATTTCAGTAATTACGATATCGTACTTGCCTGTTTCGTCAAGCAAAAGAATATTGCGTTTGATTTCATCGGTGATATGTGGAACTACCTGCACGGTTTTGCCTAAGTACGCTCCTTGGCGTTCTTTGGTGATAACGTTGTAATAAATTCTGCCCGTAGTAACGTTGTTGGCTTGCGAGGTGGGAATGTTCAAAAATCTTTCATAATGCCCAAGGTCTAAATCTGTTTCGGCACCATCATCGGTTACATAACATTCTCCGTGTTCGTAAGGATTGAGCGTGCCAGGGTCTATGTTGATGTAAGGGTCAAATTTTTGAATAGTTACTGAAAAGCCTCGTGCTTGCAGAAGGGTAGCCAGTGAGGAAGCGATAATGCCTTTACCCAGTGAAGAGGTAACACCTCCTGTTACGAAAATATGTTTTGCTTGTGCCATAATAAAAGTTTGCGTGAGGGTTTGGTCTTTTACTATGGAGTGCAAAGTTAGGAGAAAATCAAATTCGCAAAAACCTTGTGCAAAATTTTTTATTTTGGATTTGAAAATCAAGGAATTGTTAAGCAAGATTAAATTTTTTTGCTTAAAAATTTGGTTGGAATAATTTTTTCCATTACCTTTGCACCACTAAAAATGATTGCCCGATCGTCTAATGGCAGGACTGCAGATTTTGGTTCTGCGTGTGTTGGTTCGAATCCAGCTCGGGCAACGAAAATCCGCCAAAAAAGCCCTCTACGATAGCGTGGAGGGCTTTTTTTTACTTGCAGTTTTTCCGTTTTTTTTCAAAAAATCATCAGTTTGAAGGGCTTTTTTTTACTTGCAGTTATCCGTTTTTCTGCAAAAATTCGTTAAAATTTTTGTAATTTTGGGATAGGTTTCTGTAACCTTTTTACAAGAAAAATTTATGAACTTCAATGCAGAAGGCTTTTTTGAGCCATTTACGGCAATAGAAACGGATTTGGCAAGTGCGAAAGATATTTTGGTGTGGAATGAGGCAAGAAATGAAATTTGGGACAATTTTGAGATTTTTTTGCGTGAGCTTCAAGGGATTTTGCAAAGTTCCTTTACTATTTGGCTCAATGGTAGTTTTGCTACCAAGAAAGAAATCCCTAATGATTTAGATTTGGTTGTTTTTATAGATTTTCAAGAGTATTTAGCAAACGAAAAAGACCTTGCTAAATTCAAAACACTTTCGTATAGGAAAATTCAAAAATTAGATGTATATTTCGTAAAAGTTTATCCTGAAATACACGAAAGAAAGTTATTTGAGGAATTTGATACGAAAGAATGGTTTAGTTTATTTACCAAAACACGTAATAAAGAAAAAAAAGGATTTTTGGAACTTAAATTTTAGCTTTATGGAGTATCTTGCGGAAATACAAAATTTGCTTGAAATGATAGAAAGGGCAAACAAAGCAATTGCATTTCACTTGCAGGCTTCTGAACCAGATACAAATTCCATAGAAAATTACGAAAGGCTAAAAATGCAATATTTTGAACAATTAGCTGAAATATTTAATAAAATGAACATACCTTTGAAACTTTCAGCATAAAAAATCCACGCTCCCAAGAGTTAAAAAAATTATGACTTTCAACACAGAAGGCTATTTAGAACCATTTATGGCAATAGAAACGGATTTGGCAAGTGCGAAAGATATTTTGGTGTGGAATGAGGCAAGAAATGAAATTTGGTGCAATTTTGAGGCTTTTTTGCGTGAGCTTCAAGGAATTTTGCAAAATAAAAGAAAGTCGGTGCAATTCAAAGGCTTTTTGGAACTTAAATTTTAATTTTATGGAAAAAGCAGTATGGAACTATGAGGAACTATTACAAGCTGTACATCAAACTCTTGATTTGGTAATAAGAACCGAAAATCTCATTAGGGTTCATCAGTCAATCAATGATGGTGCCTCTATTATGGAGCAATACCAAGAATTAAAGAAAAAATATTTGCAAGACCTTTTAGAGCTAATGAATGAGGCTAACCTACCTTTTAGACTTTCAGCATAAAGATCATTCTAAAAAATATGGCATTGGCTAAGTAAAGTGCATTCTTCTTGTTTGCGTTTTTGAAATTTCATTAAAATCTTGGAATATACACTACTTTTTTGGTTTCAAAGAAAGTTTCTTGGAAAAAATCGGAAAGATTGAAAATTTGATACTTGCGTTTGAGTTTGGATAGCTCTTCGGTCAAGTCGCCACCTTTGAGGTGCAAAATGCCATTTCGTAGCGGGTTGTATTCGTTTTTACTAAATTTATTTTTTACCCACTCCCAAAAAATATCAGCCTGCGTTACGGCACGGCTCAAAACAAAATCGTACATATTGTTTTCCACTTGCTCGGCACGAACTTGACGATATTGCACATTTTCAAGACCAAGCTCTTTTACAACACCTTCTACCACTTTTATTTTCTTACCAATTGAATCAATCAGGTGGAACTCAACTTTTTCTTGTAAAATAGCCAGCGGTATGCCCGGAAAGCCGCCTCCTGTGCCTACGTCAAGTACCATTGTCATAGGCTCAAAGGTTATTATTTTGGCAATGCCCAAAGAATGAAGGACGTGATGTGTGTAAAATTCGTCCATATCTTTGCGTGAAATCACATTGATTTTGGCGTTCCATTCCTGATAAAGCGGCAAAAGTGCCTCAAAACGTTTTTTTTGTTTTTCGGATAGGTTAGGAAAATATTTTTCTATCAATGCAACAGACATACCAACTTAGAAGGTTTTTAAGGGTTTTTTCTAAAAAACTTATCTGCCATAGTGTTATTTTCGTTTTCGGCAATGCTTGCAAATACAAAGCCACAAACTACTTTCGGATAAAAATAAGTTGATTTTTGGGGCATTGTATAGCCACTTTCGCAAACTTTTTTGACCTCTTCAATACTTACCCCTTGCGTGATAAGTGCGATTTGGGCTTTTTGATGTTCAACTTTTTCCAAACACTCGTGAAAATTCCGAACAAAAGAAAGATACTTGCCTTGTTGCTGTTCTTCTTTGCTGATACCCAATACTTTGTAAAGCAAAAAATAGTGTAAAATAGTTAAATCCAAGCGTTTTACCACTTCGGGAAAGTGCCAAGTCATTTGCTTGAACACTTCATCTCGCAAGCGAATTTTGCAAGAAATATTTTGCGTAAGCAAGCCAAAAGTCCAAGTTTTACCTGCAATAACTTCTTCCAATGTTTCGGGTTCAATCACAGGCTTTATATCAAAATATTGGTGCAGTTTATCAATAAGGCTCTGCTCGTTGAAGTTGGGCAAATCCTGTACCAATCGGTGAGTAGGCAGGATTTTCAAATCATCGCTTTCGGTATTGGTAAAATACATCAGATGATAGTTGTACATTTCGTTGCCTGTATGGCTGGGGTTTTTCTTTCGCAGTTCTTTGGCATACTCCAAAGAACTGGTATAACGATGATGTCCATCGGCAAGGATAATTTTAGTTTTAGCTATAACTTCCTGAAATTTGGCAATTATTTTGGCATCTTGTATTACGCTAAGCACATCTCTAACACCCTGATAATCTTCGGTTTCATAGAGAGGGACGAGCATACTTTCGTCCATAAAAGGTTCAAGTTCGTGAAGGGCATCGGTGTAAAGTCCGTGAGTAGGGGCAATATTCATATGAGTAGCTCGCAGAAGTTCTATGCGGTCGCTAACAGAGTGGGGTAGTACGTTTTCGTGTCTTAAAATCTGGTTTTCGTTCCACTCATACACGCGTACCATTGCAATAAACCCCTTTCGGCAAAAAGTTTTATTAGAATTGGGTAAAGAAAAATATTGATAATACACATAAATAGCAGGCAATTCATCTTGGCGAAGCACACCCTCTTTTTTCCACTTTTCTTGTAGAATAGCAATTTCCTCATAGCTAACACCCATAGCAGGTACAGAAAGATGAATACTATTGAACTCTTGGGCATACAAAGCCTTGATTTGCTTTTCAGAAACGACATCAAAAAGGGGGGAAGTGAGTTCATCAATAGGTAAATGAGGGGCGTATCGCCAAGCCCTGAAAGGTATAATTTCAGCCATTTTGCAAGTTTTTGGGCAAAAATACAAAAAAGAAAAATGTATCCTCACATATAAAGCAAAAAAGGAAGCAATTTCTTGAAAATGCTTCCTGTGAGAACCAATATTACGAAACTATGCTTGCAGAAGACTTCTTTAAGCGAGTACGCTTTCAGGAAGTTCCATTTGATACATTTCCTTGATAGAGTTTTTGATAGCTTCTACCATTGCTGTATCCAATATCATTGCCGCATTGGGGCTATTGGCTTCTGCCAGTCCCCAGCCTTTGGCTTTGAATAGGTCTAGGTTTTTCATCACTATTCTTTGCCAAGCCATAGGTGTAATGTTCGCATCACACCATTCTTTAATTTTGAGAGCATTCATTTTTTGTTGTTATTAAGCGGTTACAAGTTCGGGTAAAACTTCGGTTTGGTACAACTCCTTTACGACTGCATCAATTACTACAAAAGCCTTCTCTGAAAGCATAAGTGTTTCAGAAGGATTCATCAAGGTATTTAGCTCAAAGCCCATTTCTTTGAGTGTAGGCAAAGCCTTCAAAACAATCCTTTGCCAAGCAAGTGGCGAAATTACCTCCTCGCTCCAAGTTTTCAGTTTCAATGCAGATACTTTCATAGCAGTAGCAGTTTAGGTATTTTTAATGAATGATGAATCTTATTTTGAGATTTTACAAAATACATTCCAAATGTAATGGAAATATTTGTAAAAAACAAACCTTACTCGCTGATTTTAGTCATTTTACTCGGTGAAA
Source organism: Raineya sp. (assembly GCF_053497555.1). Classification (NCBI taxonomy): domain Bacteria; kingdom Pseudomonadati; phylum Bacteroidota; class Cytophagia; order Cytophagales; family Raineyaceae; genus Raineya; species Raineya sp. The sequence goes on from NZ_JBRCWE010000049.1 coordinate 43,018, forward strand.
T
>NZ_JBRCWE010000050.1:0-11982 GCF_053497555.1 Raineya sp.
GTGTATAGCCTGCGGTATGTAGATTTTATGATGCCCATGATAAAAGCTATCCAAGAACAACAAAAACTCATCGAAAACCAAAAACAAAGAATTGAAGCATTGGAAGCAGAAAATAAAACTCTAAAAAGTCAAAAAGCAGAAATAGAAAAGATGAAAGCCGACATAGAAGCTATCAAAAATGAACTTATGCAACAAAAAATAAATGCAGGAAAGTAAATATTACATCATTCTCATATTTTGAAAATAAGATAAAAGTTCATCAATAATACTTAAATAAAACTTTTATCTTATTTTTTTGCATAATCACAAAACAATATTTTGCATTTGCAAAAATTTTATTACTTTTGCACAAAAACATTACTCATCTTTTCATAGTAAAATGCAAGGCTTATGAAAAAACTTTATTTACTAACAGCCTTTGTTTGCTTGTGGGGACAAGTGAAGGCTCAAGGGGTAGGCATCAATGACGATGGCTCCGCTCCGCATAGTTCAGCAATGTTAGATGTCAATTCTACAACCTCTCTGCCACGCAAAGGTTTCCTTCTTCCTCGTATGACACAAGCCCAACGATTGGCTATCACCACTCCTAATAATAGTTTGCTTGTGTACCAAACCGATGGAACGCTTACCGAAAGAGGATTTTGGTTTTATGATACTCCCACCACCACTTGGCGAAGGCTTAGTGCAGAGGCAGGCTGGCTACTTACAGGAAATGCAGGAACTAATCCCGCCACCAATTTTTTAGGAACAACCGACAACGTAGATTTTGTATTGCGTACCAATAACCTTGAACGTTTGCGAGTAAGAAGCAATGGAGATGTTGGTATAGGCTTAGCCCCTAACCTACCTACTGAGCTGCTTCATTTAGAGGAGAACAATGACGCAAACAAATCTACGCTCTATGTGTTTTCAAGGCAAACAAGCACATTTACCGATTATCAAAATAGAGCTATCGTAGGGCAAGCACGTGGAGGAAGCGGAACTTGGGGTTATGCCATCGGTGTTACAGGTATTGCCGAACAAGCTAACTCTTGGTACGCCACGGGGATTTATGCGGGTTTAGGTACAACTCTGCCCTCTAGTATTGGTGGTGACCAAGCATTGTACGCTGATGGAGGAGGTTTGGGATACGCTGGAATATTTATGGGGGGAAATGTTGGTATTGCCGCCACTGCTCCAAGTGAACTTGTTGAAATGGGAGGAACCAATGCACGTCTTTTCCTTAATAGTGCTACTTCTAATATGATTCGTTTCAATACCAACGGAGTTGCCGCCCCTACTACTACTACTCGCAGTAATGGAACAAAAATTGTTTTATATCCTCAAATAAGTGGTACAAGCGTTGATTACGCTATTGGTATGCAAGGTTTTTCTCAATGGTATAGTGTACCTGAAGCAACCAGCACCTATAGCTATCGTTGGTACACTGGTACAACAGAAAGAATGCAGCTAAGAGGTGATGGTTTATTAAATATAGGTGCCTCTGTGCTACCTATTGCAACTAGGCTTGAAGTATATGACCCTTCTTTATCTGCTGTGACCGTTGCTAGTTTTAGGAATAATGCGTCTACTGGTACCCAAATAGGAATTGGAAGTATTGAATTTACGAGAGACTTCAATGCCTCTACTGACTTTTCAGACAATGTTACTATAAAATATAATGCAGATAGTGGCTTTGACTTACAACTGTTTAATAACTCGGCTGCTAAACCAACAGGTGGCTCTTGGTCTGTCCCCTCTGATGCCCGTTTAAAAGATGATGTAAATACTTTCAAAGATGGTTTAAGTGTTTTGCGTAAAATAAAGCCAGTCTATTTTAGATATAACGGAAAAGCTCGAACCCCTAACGGCGAATATGGAATAGGTATTATAGCTCAAGAAATGAAGGAAGTAGCTCCTTACACTATTAGCACTTTTGAAGTCAATGACAAACCCTCTGATTTAGCAAGCATCAAAGAATATTATAGCTACAACCCTGATGCTTTGCACTACGTAACAATTAATGCTGTAAAAGAACTTGATGCCAAACAGAATCGTATGCAAGAAGTTCACAAAAATATCAGCGACTTTGGTGTAACAAGCCTAAATAGTAGTGAAGTTTTTGTTCCCTTCAATGCAGAATTCAAGAAAAACCTAAACCCTAGTGTTACTCCCGTAGTTACAGTTACCCCTATTGGGCAGGCGGCAGTAGTGAGTATCATTTCCCAAGATGCTACGGGCTTCCGAGTGCGTGTTAATAACTTCTCTCAACCTGTACAAGTCAATTGGATTGCAATGGCACAAGTAAAAGAAAATTTGTATGATGACCTTAAAATAGAACATACTCCTACTGAAAGACAAGATTTGGTTAATAAAGTAAAACTCCCCAAAGCTACTATTCGTGATAAACTTGAAAGAGAAAAAGAAGTTTTAGAAAAAGAACGTCAAATGAGAGCCAAGGTGGAAGCAGAAGCCAAAAAAGAGGCACTGAAAAAAATGCCAGGACAAGACGAACCACCCATAGTGCCTGAACCTCGTAAAAAATAGTCAAACTCTTTTCAAAATCCCGAAATTTCGTTTCGGGATTTTGTTTTTTTCATAAAATTTGCAAATCACCAAAAGATTTCTGTATCTTTGGAAAATGAACTAAACTTGATTTTTGTAGATTTGCAAAAATCAGCGTTAAACTTTTGGATATTCAATCGCTCAAACCTCTTGAATCGTAGCAATGGCTCGCAAGAATACAATCTTTAACTTCTTTACAAGCCCCCATTATACTTTACGCAGAAAAATAGTAGGCGGTCTGCTCCTTGTGTTTGCTTTATTTGCTCTGGCAACAGGTCTATTCCTTTGGCGTATGAGCCAGCTTGCCGAAAGAGAACGTTACCTCATCAGCATTGCTTATCCTTCGCAAGAGCAATTAGAAGCCCTCAAAGGATATGTAACACAAACCAATTCGGCATTGCAAAGCCAACTGATTTACAGAAATCCACTATTTGCTTCTGAAAGGGAAAATATATGGAATTACTTCATTAAAGCTACAACCGATACACTGGGGCGTTATGAAAAAGAATGGAAGCTCTTGGAAGATAGAACCGATTATGCTACACTCCTTACCGATTTGGAAAAGTTAAGACGCTATCAGCGAAGTATTTCCCGAATTGTAGAAGAGCAAGAACGTGAAGGGGGTAGTTTTACAGGTGGGAATTTTGCTACTTCCGATACTACACGTATCAATATCACTGAAGAGCAACAAGAAGCTACTTTTGATAGCAAATCTGCTTTTGCTAATACCGATATAGAGGCTTCCATCGAAGGTGTAGAAATAGTTAGAGGGAAAGATGCACAAACTTTTGAAACAACTTCGGGGGCAAAAATGGACGCTGAACGCTTTGTAGTTCTTTCCGAAAATGCTAAACAACTCTATCAAAAGCAAATCCTTGAAATCACACAAAAAATTTATACCGATATTGACCGCCTCATCAAAGGCAGAAAAGAGCAAATTCGTTTAGAGCGTGAATACCTTGATTTGCACAATAATTTACTCATTATTGCTGGCATTTTGTTTATTCTGCTGATGATAGCAGTAGTGTATTGGAAAGGAAAAGACATCAACCAAAAAATACACAAGCGTTTGCAAGAAGTTGATGAATACTTGCTTTCACTTGCCGAGGGCAATCTACCCAAAATTCAGTGGCAAGGTGAAAAAGATGAAACCCTCCCCATTTTGCGTAAAATAGAAAAACTCACTTACGAACTATCTCAAACCCAAGAACTTGCCAAGCAAATCGGGCAAGGGAACTTTGAAACCCAACTGCACGTATTTGATGATAAGGGCGTACTCGGAACAGCTTTCTTGCAAATGCAAGAAGGTCTGAAAAACGTATCGGAGCAAGAAAATATCCGAAACTGGCTCAACGAAGGACTCACGCTCTTTGCCGATATTCTCCGCGATACCGAAAACCCTCAAAAGCTTTATGATAATTTGGTTCGCAATGCCGTAAAATATGTAAAAGGACAATATGGCGGCATTTACATTATTAGCAGCAGTAGTGAAGGCGAAACCCCTTATTTAGAGCTAAAATCGGCTTATGCTTTGGATAAAAAGAAATATATCAAACAACAAATTTATGTAGGACAAGGGCTTGTTGGGCAATGCTGGCAAGAAGGCGAAAGTATTTATTTGCTCAAAGTTCCCAAAGATTACATTCATATTGCTTCGGGTTTGGGCGAAGAGGCTCCTCGTTCTATTTTACTTGTGCCTATCAAAGTAAGCGGCGAGGTGTTTGGGGTATTGGAAGTAGCTTCACTCAACCTACTTACCGAAACTGAAAAGAACTTTTTAGAGGTGATTGCCGAAGATATTGCTTCTGCTATTTCTTCTATCAAATCCAATGAAGAAACACGTCTATTGCTGGCATCTTCCAGCCAAGAGATAGAGCAAATGTCGGCTCAAAAAGTGGCTATGGAGCAAAGTATGGCTCAGCTCATAGCCGACAGAGAGGCACTTGAACAACGCAACGCCGATATGGCGGCTTTCGTGCAAGCTATTCAGAAAGCTACTATTGTTGCCGAATTGGATAGGCACGGCTATTTTATTGATGTCAATGATAACTTTCTGGAAATTACAGGCTATACTCGCCGAGAAGTTATTGGGCAACACCGCAGTTTTTATGCCCCCAAAGATTCCGACCCTGCCGAGTTTAGTTTGGCTTGGGCTCAACTTTCGCAAGGCAATTATATTGAAAAAGTTATCAAACGCTTACGCAAAAATGGCTCTGAAATTTGGATGAGAGCCTCATTTTTCCCTGTTTTGGATAAGGAAGGCAATTTACAAAAAGTAACTTGTGTTTGTACTGATATTACAAGCAAAATGTTGCAAGAAGTTCGCGACCAAGAAAATCAAAAAACAGCGGGCTTCAAAAATACCGTGCTTGAACATTCCTTTTTGGTTTTTGAAACCGATAGCCATTTGCATATCAAAGATATGAACGAATATGCAATGAACGACCTCAAAATTGCCAAATTGGATTACATCGGGCACCACATAGACGAAGTAATTTTAGGACGTTGGGACTACAAGTCGCTACTTGCCGAGCTTGAAAACCGAAGTATCGCCGAAGGTCTGGTAGTGCTCAAAACTGCTGATTTTGGTTTCCGTTATGTAAAAATGGTCATTGCTAGCGTAAAAGATAAAAAAGGCGAAATTGAAAGTATTTTTTGGGTAGGAACAGATATTACCGAAAGCAAAGTGAAAGAAATTCAACTGGAAGATAAGGTAAAATATTTGGAAAGAAAACTGCAACTTTTGGAAGAGAAAAATCAACAATAATTTTACAAAAAAATTGTGCATTAAAATTTTTTTTGTATCTTTGCCACTCATTTGGAAAAAGCATACAAAAAATTAAAATTTTACGGCAATGGCGAAGAAAAAAGAAAATCGTGTGCAAGTAATTTTAGAATGTACCGAACACAAAGCATCGGGTATGCCGGGTATGTCTCGTTATGTTACTACCAAAAATAAAAAAAATACCCCTGAACGCTTGGAATTGAGAAAATACAACCCTATTCTCAAAAGGTACACTATTCACAAAGAAATTAAGTAACCTTAAAACCTTACAGCAATGGCAAAGAAAGTAGTTGCGACCTTGAAAAAAGAAGACCCCAATGCCAAAAACTTTGCAAAAGTAATCAAGGCAGTAAAGTCTGAAAAAACAGGGGCATATATCTTCAAAGAAGAAATCGTACCCCTTGACCAAGTGAAAGAAACCTTGAAGTAAAACACAAAACCTATAAGAATAGCTCAACTCTTATAGGTTTTTGTTTTTTAGTCGTAATGATTTACGTTCAGGTGTGCCGAATCCTTTTTCCTGCTTCCTGTTTTCCTGATGCAAATCAAATTAGACAAAAACATTACTTTTAATCTTGGGTAGATTTTTGCAAAGAAATGTTAAAGATAGCGTTTAGGATAATACCCGTATTGTTTTGCAAGATATTTACGCCATTCACTTCCCTACCCAGCAAGAGTATCTGATTAAAAAATCCACCTTCTACTTTGAAACGCTTATCAAACTGATAGCCAAGCAGTATTCCCAAACGATTTTGGTCAAAAATATTTTCACCTAAATTTTTTCCAAAGCCTATAAAAATTTCATCATAAATAGCCGCATAAGGAAATGCAGTATTCGGCTCTTTTGCGAGTGGTGCTTGTAAGCGAAACATATATCGCAAACGATTGAGGAAAATATACCTATCTTCTTTTTGCAAAGTTGCATCAGAGTAAGCCCCGAGCCACCTTTGTTCCAACATAAAACGATGCAAAACATCTACACGAGGCAGTTTATCTGTGAGTGTAACCGCCTGAAAAAGCCGATGTTCCGTAAAATCTTTGCCAAAAGTATTGATAGGCGTTTGGCTATACGGAAAAGTTTCAATCCAGCCGTAGCCAACTCTTAGCTGTACTTTGGGGTGCAATTGGTAATTCAACCCTACACGCAAGAGGCTTTGTTGCCAAGCGTTTATCCATTCGGTACGCCGCCACTGATATTCAGTATGGATGCTCCAAGTTTTAGAAAGCCCAAAAGTGCCAAAATAGTTGTACCAGCCTATGGTATTATACTCATTGGTTCGCCCATTTTGAGCCAAAGCAAAACCAAACGAAAAAAATAAGATAAAAAATGCGAAAAAATTATTTCTGTATCTCATAAGGTTATATTTTGAAAAATAATCACAAATATAAACATATATTTTTATTTTTGTAATTTGTGTTAAATAAAAAATTATGGCAAGCGGCAAGGTCGCTATTGTAGCGACTTTGCCACTCACAAAGCAAGCAAGCAAGAAGGACTAATTATTTACCATTACAAAAGCCCCCCAAAAGTAAGGTTGTGGGAATTTTTTGCGAGTTTCTTTCATTGCATTATGCAGAGCATCATATTTATTTGCTCCTTTTAACCAAGAAGCATAGAAATTGGTCATCAGAAACTCCGTAGCGGCATCATCTACCTTCCAGAGGCTGGTAACCACAGCATTAGCACCCGCCACTTGAAAAGCCCTTTGTAAGCCGAAAATTCCTTCGGTATTTTTTACTTCCCCTGCCCCTGTTTCACAAGCTGAAAGAACAACCAAATCCGTTTCGCCTAAATCTATGGTCTGTGCCTCAAAAGCTGTGAGCATTCCATCTTCATTAGGCTTTTTTTCTTTTCGCAAGGTTTTTTGTACCCCCGCCAACAAAAGCCCTGAACGAATGAGCGGATTGAGATTTTTTATTTTGTTTTCCCCTGTTTTTGCCTCGTTCAAATCTTCTTCTATATCTTCCAAGAAATAGCCGTGAGTAGCTATATGCAAAATACTTGGGCTATGAGCATCTTTTATGCTTCTTTCATTCGCCTTTTTGTCTGTAAGTTTTTGAGCCTCTATGTTTTTAGTTTTTAAGATTTTTTCAATAGCTTCTACTTCTTTTTTGGTACCGGGCAAATTTACAACAGTGCTTCGGTAGCGGGTCATATCATCTAATTCGGCTAATCTAAGCGTATCCAAAGGGGCTGTAACCCCATCTGCCTCATCTTCTTCGTAGTCGGGATAGCCCAACAAGATAGCATTTTTCAAAGTAAAATTCTGTGAGCTATTCTTTAATTTTACTACATCTCGGGTACTAATTACAATCTGCACGGGGCGTTCATCTATCAAATATTTTTTAGTTTCAGGGTTCAAAAGTGTATTCGGATTGATAGCATAATACACCCCATCACAAGCTAAATATACTTTTTTAGCATTGGGATTGATTTCACGAATTCTCTGTTCAATAGGCTTCCAAAATAGGTCGTAAGATGCCAAATCCTCTTTGCGGGTACGAATAGAATTGCGATAAAACGCAAGTTCTTCTTGCTCTATTTTCGGGGTAGTACGCCATAAGAAAGCTAACTGCGGCTTGGCATAGTTCTTGGACGCTACAAAAGCCACGTAATAAATGCTGTCTGTAAATCGGTAGTCAAATTTTTGAAAACGCACAATTTCTACCGCTACCTCGTCTAGTCCTAAGGCACTTTGCACTTCTTTGAAAGTGGTAAATTTTTTTTGTTGGGTTTGAGCAAAAAGTGCCGATTTGAGCGAAAGTTGCTTTTCTATTTCCTCTATTTCTTTTTCCAAAGGTTCTGTATTGATACGCACACTATCAGTTTCATTGTTTTTCATATAAATTTGAGCCAAAGAATCTTTTTTAGCTTGCCATTTTTGATAAAGGCGAGTCAGTTCTTGGTCTTTGCCTTTGAGAATAATATTTCGCAAGCGATTTTGCTCCGAAAGCATAATTCCTTTGATAGCCAGCTGGTTGTTGTAGGCTTCTTCTATCAAATTGGAGTTAGCATCTTTACGCAAGAGCATAAAAGAATGGAACATCACAAAAGATTGCTGAAAATACTTGAAAAAAACTTCCTTTTCTTTTTCAGAAAGCGTAGCAAAGTTTTTGCGAATTTGGTCTAAAAAAATGCGATTAGCTTCTGTGTAGTAGGGCTCGGCTTTTTCGTATTGTTTTTGAACGTAATACAATTCGGCGATATTACGTAAAGTTCTGCCATATTCTAAATGCTTTTCGCCCAAGGTTTCTTTTCGGATTTGAGCTACTTCGGTAAAAAGTTCAATCGCTTTTTCAAATTTAGCTTTCTGTCGGTACATTACAGCCAAATTGTTCAAAGAGCGTGCATACGCGGGGTGTTTTTTACCTAAATTTTTTCTTGCAATTTTTAAGCCTTCTTGATAGAGTGGCTCCGCCTTTTCAAATTCGCCTTTGTTGTTGTAAATATTGGCAAGGGCATTCAGCACTGAGCTATAGAGTTGGGCATCGGCTGGGTTATCGCGGCAAGCGGCAAGGGCTTCCTGATACATTTTTTCAACTCGTTCGCTTTGTCCATCTTTACGAGCATACAAGAGAGCCAAATTGTACAATGAACGAGCATAATCGGGGTGCTTGGTGCCGTAAATTTCTTTGTTGATTTGAATAGCCTCTGCGAGCAAAGGTTCTGCTTTATCCAAAAGCCCTTGCATACGATAAATGTTTGCCAAATCATTGATAAGCGAGGCATACTCCCGATTGTTCTTGCCACGTACTTTTAGAATGTCTATGGCTTGTGTAAAAACCTTTTCTGCTTCGGCGTACTCGCTACGAATGTAATAAATTTTACCCAAATCTTTCAGAGCAAGGGCATAATCGGGGTGCTTATCACCTACGTTTTCTCTGATAATATTTCGGGAAATTTTGTAATACTCCTCAGCTTTGGCATATTTGGCTTGCATAAAGTACAAATCAGCCAAGTTTTTTACTATTGTGGCATACGCCGAGCTTTTTTCGCCCAAAGTTGTTTTGTAAATGCCCAGAGCCTCTTCGTAAGTAGTTTCGGCAAGGGCGGGTCTGCCCGAAACTTTGTAGAGAATAGCTAAATTATTGAGTGTATTGGCATATTCGGGGCTTTGCTCTTGCTTATTTCGCTTGCGAATTTTGATAACATCTTTGAAATAATCTTCGGCAAGCGTAAATTTACCCTCATTCTGATAAAATTTAGCCAAATTCTCCATAGCCGCCGCGTACGCAGGGTTCTTTTCTCCTAAATTATCTTTCTGCAATTTGAGATGCTCAATGTAGAGGGCTTCGGCTCGGTCGCGTTTGCCTGCTTTTTCGGCAAGTTTGGCAAGACTTTCCAGAGCCTCTGCATAGCGAGGGTCTTTTGTGCCAAGCACTTCTTTATTGAGAGCCAAAGCCTGCGAATAATACTCTTCTGCCAAAGTAAATTTACCTTGCTGTTGGTACAGATAGCCCAAGTTTTCAATGGTAGTGATATAATTGGCATCTTTTTCGCCTACGGTAGCTTTGTAAATATCAGCGGCACGCTTATAGCACTCTTCGGCTTTGGCAAAGTTCTGCATATCATCATACGTAAGAGCCAAATTATTCATCACAATCGCATAATTTTTACTTTTAGGCTCTAATTTGGCGAGTGCCTTTTCAAAGGCACTGATTGCCTCGTTATACTTTTTTTCTTTGCGAAGTTGCCTGCCTTGCTCGTTCAATTCTTGCCATTTTTGAGCAAAGGTTGCAAAAGAAAGCAAGCAAAATAATACTAAAGTAGATAGGTGTTTCATCGGTGCTTTTGAATTAGTGAAGTTTCCAAATTTACAAAAAGTTTGGGGTAATTCGTAAAGAAAAACGAATTTTGTATTTTTGTGCAAATCAAATTTTGTACCAAAATTCAGTAAATTGTATGCAAGAACGTATCCAAGAATGGCTCGCTCATACCGATATAGCCACTCGCCAAATCATTGCAGAAATGCAACAAAATGCCCCACAAGAATTGCAAGAAGCCTTTTTTCAAGATTTAGAATTTGGCACGGGGGGCTTGCGAGGCATTATGGGAATTGGCACCAACCGAATGAATAAATACACCGTTGGACTTGCTACCCAAGGACTTGCCAATTATTTGAAAAAAACCTTTACCGAACCTATCAAAGTTGCTATTTCTTATGATAGCCGCAAACAAAGCCGAGAGTTTGCTCAAATTGTAGCTGATATTTTTTCGGCAAATGGTTTGCAAGTATTTATGTTTCAATCTTTACGTCCTACGCCTTTGCTTTCTTTTGCTATTCGCCATTTGGGTTGCCAGAGTGGTGTGATGCTTACTGCTTCGCATAACCCCAAAGAGTATAATGGCTACAAAGCCTATTGGGCTGATGGCTCTCAACTCGTCAAACCTCACGACGAAGGTGTTATTGCCGAAGTCAAGAAAGTAAAAATTCAGGACATCTGTTTCAATCCTCAAAGCCACCTCATTTCTTATATTGATGAAACTTTTGACGAAATATACCTTCAAGAAGTGCAAAAACTTTCGCTCAATGCCGATTTGAACCAAAAGTATAAAAATCTGAACATCGTTTATACTGCCCTACACGGCACAGGTATTACGCTTGTTCCCAAAGTTTTGGAAAGATTTGGCTTTCAGAATGTTCATATCGTTCAAGAACAAGCCGAACCCGATGGAAATTTCCCTACGGTTGTATATCCGAATCCCGAAGAAGCCGAAGCTCTCACACTTGCCCTGCAAAAGGCAAAACAAATCAATGCTGATTTGGTGCTTGCCAACGACCCCGATGCCGACCGAGTAGGTATTGCTGTAAAAGACTTGCAAGGCAATTTCGTTTTGCTCAATGGCAACCAAACAGGGGTGCTTCTGATGTATTATTTGCTTACAATGTGGCAAAAACTTGAGAAACTGCAAGGTAAAGAATACATTGTGAAAACTATCGTTACTACCGAACTCATTGATGCCATTGCAGAAAAGTTTGGTGTAAAGTGTTACAATACCTACACGGGCTTCAAATACATAGCCTCTGTAATGCGTGAAAATGAAGGAAAAACTACCTACATAGCGGGTTGCGAAGAGAGTTATGGTTATTTGATAGGTGATTTTGTCAGAGATAAAGACGGCATTTCTGCCTGTGCCCTTATTGCTGAAATGACCGCCTACGCACAAGAAAACTACGGTAGTTTATACGCTATGCTTTTGCATATTTACAAAGAATTTGGCTGGTACGAGGACGCCCTAGTTTCACTTACCAAAAAAGGCATTGCAGGAATGGAAGAAATCAGGAATATGATGACAAGTTTTCGTCAGAATCCCCCTCAAATGCTTGCAGGCTCGCCTATTCTGAAAGTAAAAGATTATCAGAGCCTTACGGAAAAAGACTTGCAGAGAAATCAGGAGCAAAAGTTGGATTTTGACGAAAAATCAAATGTTTTGCAGTTTTTCACTGCCGATGGCACAAAAATTTCTGTTCGCCCTTCGGGTACAGAACCCAAAATCAAGTTTTATTTTAACCTCAAAACAGATTTTCAAGAAAACACTCAGCAAATTCAGAAAACTTTACAAGAAAAAATCAAAGCTATCAAGCAAGATTTGGGTATTTGAGGTTAGTTTGTAAAAGATTAAAATAGAAAATCGCAATTTAGAATTTTTC
>NZ_JBRCWE010000051.1:0-90337 GCF_053497555.1 Raineya sp.
ATCTATTTTCTAAAATCTTGTTTCCTGCCTCTTGTTTTTTGTTTCCTGAACAATTACGATTTTTTTTATAGGATAATTTTGCTCAAATGTAGCATTTTTTTTGCAATTTTGAACAATTTTAGCTTCTAAAACGTTCCAAAAAGAAACTCAAAACTCAACTCTTATGAAAAAGTATTTTTATATTTGCTTTGCATTACTATTGGGAGTAGTAAATTTAGCTTCTGCCCAATTGCGTGTAGGGGTACGTGGTGGTTTCCAACTCGCCGATATGCGTAACAAACCCGATGACCGTACAGGTTTGGACGATGATACCAAAATGCGTTTGGGCTATCAATTAGGTTTGGTATTTGACTACTCTTTCAACAATATCATTTTCTTTCAACCTGCTATACAAATCAATAGCAAAGGTTCCAAACTCGTTGAAACCAATAATGTGCTTGGCACTAAATTTACATTCCAAAACAGCCCCTTGTATGTTGATGTGCCTCTGCTTTTGGGCTTACGTTTTGGCTTGAAGGGCTTTAAAATTTTTGGTATGGGCGGTCCTTATTTGGCTTATGGCGTTGGCGGGAAAAATTATAGCCGTTTGGATACCCCTGTGGGTTATACCGAAAGCGAAACAAAAATTCGTTGGGGCAACACTACCACTGCCACTGACCCCAAAGACCTTCGTCCAATAGATTTAGGCTTTGTAGTTTCGGCAGGTGTAGAGCTTAGCAATCTGCAAATAGGTTTGCACTATACGCCCGGTTTTACCAATATTGCCCCTGATAACTCAGGTAGAAAGCTCTACAACACGGTTATCGGTCTGAATGCCACACTTCTTTTTGGTGGCGGAGAGGGCAAAGTCGCTAGATTTTTGTAATAGGCTTCAAATACATCTCAACCAATGGTAGCACAAATTTCTGCACAAAAAAATCCTACACAGCAAGGCTATTATGGCAATTTCGGGGGTGCATATATCCCCGAAATGCTTTATCCGAATGTAGCCGAATTAGAAAAAGTGTATCTTTCCGTCATTTATTCCGAATCTTTTCAGAAAGAATTTTGGGATTTGCTCAAAAACTATGTAGGCAGACCTTCCCCACTTTATTTTGCCAAAAGGCTTTCAGAAAAATATCAAACGCAGATTTTTCTAAAAAGGGAAGATTTGAACCATACGGGTTCGCATAAAATCAATAATACCATAGGGCAAATTCTGCTTGCCAAACATTTGGGTAAAAAACGTATTATTGCCGAAACGGGGGCTGGTCAGCACGGCGTAGCAACGGCTACCGTATGTGCTTTAATGGGTTTGGAGTGTATTGTGTATATGGGTGAAGTAGATATAGAACGCCAAAAACCCAACGTAGAGCGAATGAAACTATTAGGAGCTTCGGTGCGTCCTGCTACTTCGGGCAGTAAAACACTCAAAGACGCTACCAACGAAGCCATACGCGATTGGATAAACAATCCCTCCGATACGCATTATATTATTGGCTCGGTAGTAGGACCTCACCCCTACCCTGATATGGTGGCTCGTTTTCAGTCGGTTATTTCCGAAGAAATACAAAAGCAACTTCAAGAGCAAATTGGCAGAAACTATCCCGATTATGTGCTTGCTTGCGTGGGTGGCGGTAGCAATGCGGCAGGAAGTTTTTACCATTTCATAGAAAACCCCAAAGTAAAACTCATTGCTTTGGAAGCGGCAGGAAAAGGCATACATTCAGGACATTCGGCGGCAACCACAGCTCTCGGGAAAATGGGCATTATTCACGGCAGTAAAACGCTTCTTATGCAAAATGCCGATGGACAAATTGTTGAGCCTTATTCTATTTCAGCAGGTTTGGACTATCCGGGCATCGGACCGCTACACGCCTACCTCTTTGATAGCCACAGAGCCGAATATCACGCCATTACTGATGAAGAAGCTATGCAAGCAGGTTTTATGCTCGCCCAAACCGAAGGAATTATTCCTGCCATTGAAACAGCTCACGCTTTTGCTTATTTGGAAAAACTCAATGCAAAACCCAACGAAGTAGTAGTTGTTTGTCTTTCGGGACGAGGCGACAAAGATTTAGCAACTTATATTCAGTGGAAAAATACGCATAATGGGTAAAGCAACTGGCTTAACACTCTACCAAATACAACAAATACGCAAAGAATCCTAAAAATTATGCAGAAAAACAAAGTTTTACTCATCATTCTTGACGGCTGGGGCATAGCTCAGAAACCCGAAGTTTCAGCCATAGACCAAGCCAATACCCCCTTCATAGACAGCCTTTACACCCAATACCCTCATACGCAATTAGAGGCATCGGGGCTTGCCGTAGGGCTACCCAAAGGACAAATGGGAAATTCGGAAGTAGGACACATCAATATCGGTGCGGGCAGAATAGTGTATCAGGATTTGGTGAAAATCAGCCTTGCTTTTGAAAAAGGTGAAATGAGCCGTAATCCCATTCTTACGCAAGCCTTTGAGTATGCCGAAAAAAACAATAAAAATATTCATCTCATTGGTTTGGTTTCTGATGGTGGCGTACATTCGCATATCAACCACCTGAAAGGTATTTGTCGGATTGCTTACGAAAGAAACTTCCCTAATGTTTTCATTCACGCCTTCACTGATGGCAGAGATACAGACCCACAATCAGGTGTGAATTTTTTAGCAGATTTACAGCAATTTATTCAGCAGACTTCGGGCAAAATTTCCTCTGTCGTAGGTAGATATTATGCAATGGATAGAGATAAACGTTGGGAACGTGTAAAACTTGCTTACGATTTGCTTACCAAAGGCATTGGAAAAAATACCGAAAATTTACAAGAAGCTATCTTGCAATCGTATCAAGAAGGCATTACTGATGAATTTTTGAAGCCTATCAAAATGTATGAAAATGGCAAAGCTCTACCCAATATTGACCCCGATGATGTAGTCATTTGCTTTAATTTTCGTACCGATAGAGGCAGGCAAATTACCCAAGCTCTTACACAAACCGATTTTCCTGAATATGAAATGTATAAATTGCCCTTGTATTATATCACGCTCACTAGCTATGATGATACTTTTCAGAATGTAAAAGTAATTTTTGAAAAAGATAACTTGCAAAATACACTCGGCGAAGTGCTTGCCCGAGCAGGTAAAAAGCAAATCCGCATTGCCGAAACAGAAAAATATCCCCACGTAACTTTCTTTTTTTCGGGAGGCAGAGAAGAAGTTTTTGAAGGCGAAAAGCGTATTTTGTGCCCTTCGCCCAAAGTAGCTACCTACGACCTAAAACCCGAAATGAGTGCCTATGATATTGCCGAAGCCATTTGCCCCGAATTGCAAAAGCAAGAAGCAGATTTTGTTTGCCTTAATTTTGCCAATCCCGATATGGTAGGGCATACAGGCTCTATGCAAGCCGCTATCAAGGCTTGCGAGGCAGTAGATATTTGCACCCAAAAAGTAGTAGAAACGGCTCTTGCAAATAGCTACACTACCCTCATTATCGCCGACCACGGCAACGCCGATTTTATGATAAACGACGACGGCTCTCCCAATACAGCCCACACCACTAATCCTGTACCCTGTATTTTAGTAAGTAAAGATGCTCAAAATTATGAATTTACAGGCAAAGGTATTTTGGCAAACATTGCTCCAACTATTTTAGACCTAATGAATATTCCCAAACCCCAAGAAATGAACGAGAGTTCTATTTTAGCTAAAAAAGCAAATGCCTAATATCCTGAAAATGAGAAAATCCTGAAAGCGTAAACTTTCGGGATTTTTTGTTTTACTTACCTATCATCTTTTTATGTAAGCTAAAACCCTTTTCTTAAACTTTTGGCAGAGAGAAAGTTTATTCTGGCTCACCAAAGATTATTTCGTAAATAAGCTCAAAAAATATCTTTTGTAACTTTTCTATAAGTTTTGAAAAAATTTTTCAACTTTTTTCTTGCACAATTCAAAATCTTGTATTTACTTTGCCACGCTTAATAAAACAACATTCATCTTTCATTCAAAATCATTTGCAAAATGAAAAAAATTCTAACCTTCGGCTTTGCCGCTTTATTTGCGGGTGCTGTATCTGCTCAGCGTGTGTGCCACACAATGCACGTGTGGGAAAAACAAAAACAAGAAAATCCCGAATTAGAACACAGAATGCACGAAATTGAGCGAGTAACCGAAAATTACTTGCGTAATGGCTCGGCGTATCAGAACGAAAATGGCAGAGTTACGGGAGTTGTAACTATCCCTGTGGTAGTTCACGTAATTTACAACTCTTCCAAACCACAAGAAAACATCAGCGATGCCCAAATTCAATCACAAATTGCCGTACTAAATGAGGACTTCCGCCGTACCAACCCCGACCACGTAAATGTACCTTCTCTTTTCTCTTCTCTAAAAGCCGATACTGAAATTCAGTTCGTTTTAGCGACTACAACACCAACAGGTAGCCCTACCACAGGTATCACTCGTAAAGCATCTACTCGCACCTCTTGGGGTACTAACGACGATTGTAAAAAACCTTCCGCAGGTGGGGTAGCTCCTTGGGACGCCACTCGCTATCTAAATATTTGGGTTTGTAACATTGGTGGCGGTATTTTGGGCTATGCTCAATTCCCTGGCGGAAGCACTGCTACCGATGGTGTAGTAATTTCTCCTCAATATTTTGGTTCATCTTCCAAAGGTACAGGGTTTTACCTATCTGCACCTTTTGATAAAGGTCGTACTGCTACTCACGAAGTTGGACACTGGCTCAACCTTCGCCACATCTGGGGCGATGCAAATTGCGGAAACGATTTTGTAGCCGATACTCCCACACAACAAACTTCTAACGGCGGTTGCCCTACTTTCCCCAAACCTTCTTGCGGCAACACCAGCGATATGTGGATGAACTATATGGACTACACTGACGACCGCTGTATGTATATGTTCACTCTCGGACAAAAAGACCGTATGCGTGCTACTTTTGAACCCGGTGGAGGACGTTCGGGCTTTGTAGGCGGTAGCTCTGGCGGTGGTTCTACTACTCCTACTTATTGTGCTTCCAAAGGTAATAGCGTAGCTGATGAGTGGATTCAAAGAGTACAGCTCAATACTATCAACAACAATTCGGGTGCAAATGCTGGTTATGGCAACTTTACTTCACAATCTACTAACCTTGTACGTGGAACAGCTTATACCATTACCATTACGCCCGGTTGGAGAAGCACTCGCTATGCCGAAGGTTATGCCGTATGGATTGACTACAACCGCGACGGCGATTTCCTTGATGCAGGTGAGCAATTATTCACCGTTGCCGCTACTACCACTACGCCTATTTCAAGGTCTTTCACGGTACCTACTTCTGTAACCACAGGTGCAACGCGTATGCGTGTATCAATGAAATACAATGGTGTGCCTACTTCTTGTGAAACTTTTAGCTATGGCGAAGTAGAAGATTACACCGTTAATATTGTTGCCGCTCGCGAAGATTTGAGTGCCGTTCCTACGCTCAATGAAGGTTTTGATATTCAAATTTATCCTAACCCTGCCAAAGATGTAGCTCATATTAAACTGATTGGCTCACAATCTGCTTCTTTGCAAGTGTTTGATATGGCAGGCAGAAACGTATATAATGCCAACATTGACGAGAATGGCGAACATACTATCCGTTTAGAGCAATTTGAAAAAGGTATTTACCTCATCAATTTGCAGACCTCTAACGGCGTGATTGAAAGAAAGAAACTTGTTGTACAAAAATAGTTCTATACATAATTAAGCAGTTTTTCTTACAACACGAGGCAAAGATTTTGCTTCGTGTTGTTTTTTTATGAAAAGCCTTCTATCTTTGAATTTTCAAAAGTGCTATGAACCTGAAAATATTTTACGCTTTTTCTGTCTTATTTATATTTCCGATTTTACTTTTGGCTCAAAAAGCAACCCTGCAAGGAAAAGTCTTTGATGAATACCAAAAACCACTGGAAACAGCTATTGTAGGCATACCCTCTTTGGGCATAGGAACAAACACCAATGCACAAGGTTTTTATAGCTTGCAAATCCCTGCTAATCAGGTTTTACGTATAAAAGTAAGCTATCTGGGCAAAAGTAAAGATACCACCTTGCAAGCATCGGAAAATACTACTTTGGAAATCAACTTCTACTTAAAAGTTACCGAAATTGAAGCCATTAGCGTATTGGGTAGAAAAAAAGACTCCTTGCAACGTTTGGAAGCCAGTACCTTTCGCCTTGATGCCAAACGCTTGGAAGCTATGCCTTCGGCTTTTGGTGATTTTAATAAAATTTTAGCTACCCTTGCAGGTGTAGTGAGCAACAATGAACTCTCCTCTACTTATTCGGTGCGTGGGGGCAGTTTTGATGAAAATTTGGTGTATGTCAATGATATTCTCATTTATCGTCCTGTCCTTATCAGAGCAGGACAGCAAGAAGGTCTGAGCTTTATCAATCCCAATTTAGCCGAAGAGGTAAGTTTTTCATCAGGAGGCTGGCAAGCCAAATATGGTGATAAACTTTCTTCGGTGCTATCAGTGCAGTATCGTAAGCCTACTCGCAATGGGGGTTCGCTTACTTTGGGTATTCTGAACAATCAGGCTCACGTAGAAGGGCTGAGTAAAAATCAGAAATTTACCTATCTGCTGGGCATCAGACGCAAAAGCTCTCGCTATCTGCTTCGTACTTTACCCGTAAAAGGAGAATATTTGCCTCAATTCATTGATGTTCAAGGATATTTTACTTACCAACTTTCTAAAAAATGGTCGGCAGAGTTGCTGACCTCTTATGCTCAAAATCGCTATTTGGTGCATCCCGCAAGCCAACAAAGCACTTTCGGAACAATCAATAGGGTGCTGAGGCTTTTTGTAGCTTTTGAAGGGCAAGAAACAATGAATTACGATATTACCCAAAATGCCCTAAAACTTGCTTTCCAAAACGAAAAACTAAAAAGCAGTTGGATACTTTCGCAGGCTTTTACTGCTGAAAAAGAGTATTCGGAAGTGGAAGGCGGCTATCGTCTCTGTGAAATCAATCCAAATTTTGGCACACAAGGTTTTAATGAATGTATCCTGACCGTAGGCATTGGTTCGGAGTATCTGCATTTACGCAATCGCTTTCAGGCACAAATCTATGCTTTGGAAAATCGCTCTGTTTATGATTGGCGAGCTACTCAACGCACCGAAGCGGGTTTTCGTTTGAGCCACGAAATTGTTGATGATGTTTTGCAAGAATATAATTTTTTAGATTCATCAGGTTTTGTGCGTATCAATTACCGAAATTTTGCAAACAATTTTCTTGCAAGCAATCGTTTTGCAGGATTTTTACAACATCAATGGGATATTAATAGCCGACAACGACTTACAGCAGGGCTTCGGGTGAGTTATTGGAGTATCAATCGTGAGTGGGTAGCTTCTCCTACTTTGCAGTATGCGGTACGTTCAGCCAAAAAAGATATGATTTGGAAGTTTGCCGTAGGAATGTATCAGCAACCTCCTTTTTACCGAGAATTGCGAAGTTTTGAAGGAAACTTGAATTTGGCTTTGCTTTCGCAAAAATCTTTACAACTGATTGCAGGTAACGACTGGAGCTTTAAGGGCTGGGGCGAAAGAACATTCAGATTTACCAATGAAATTTATTACAAATATCTATGGGACATTGTGCCGTATGATGTAGATAATGTACGTTTGCGTTATTACCCCACCAATGATGCTTTCGGATATGCCTATGGTTGGGATATGCGTATCAGTGGCGAGCTTATCAAAGGTACGGAGTCTTGGGTTTCAATGAGCCTAATGAAAACCGATGAGAATGTAGCTTTTGATAACAAAGGTTTTGTTCGCCGCCCCACCGACCAGCGTTTTACTTTGGGCGTGTATTTGGAAGATTATTTGCCCAATAACCCCACTTGGCGAATGAATTTGAATTTGGTTTGGGGTTCGGGTTTGCCTTTTAATGTACCCAATAATCCTAATTTACGCAATGTTTTTCAAGGAAAATCTTTTCGCAGAGTAGATATAGGTTTTTCTAAATTTGTTGATAAAGTTCGTTTCAAAGGGAAAACACTCTTTCAGTCGCTTTGGATAGGAGCAGATATTTTGAATTTGCTTGCTATCAACAATCCCGTTTCTTACTCTTGGGTAAGCGATTTGAACGGGCAACGCTATGCTATCCCCAATGCCCTCTCGGCAAGATTTCTGAATTTGAGAGTAATTGTGAAATGGTAAAATGCAAAAGTAAAAAATTTGGGGTTTGAAGTTTCACTATGAGAAAGCCCCTATCCCTAAATCCTTTTCCCCAAAGGTGAAAGGGACTTATGCTCGCTCAAATTTTCCCAATTCACTTTTTATTGAGTTTAATTTTCTTACAAGGAAATTTGCAAATCATTTTTGCAATTACAGAATTTTTAGAGGAAAATGTTTATTTCTGATTGCTTCGTTTTTTAAGAACTCAAAGCATTTTTGCTTGTATCTCCTCTTTATTCAATACTCTTACGCTTTCGCCCATTGAGGCAAGTTCCATCGCCAAATCGTAGGTATAATGTACTTTCAAAGAAAACAAAACACCTTCATTAGTTTTTTTGATAATTTTCTGACTATGGTGTAGGGGCAAACTTTCAATATAGGAGGCTTGCTCGTGTGTGAAAAGTAAAAATAACTCTTCAGGCTCTTGTAGTGGGTTTTCGGGCAAAAAAATGCCATAACAATACTGAAATAAATTCGCAGGGTTATCTTTGGGATAAGTAAATTTTTTGGCTTTCAGCCGAAAATTTTGTATTCGGTCTAAAGCGTAAGTTCTGATTTTTTCGTTGTAAAGATTTTTAGCTACTACATACCAACGATTTCTAAATTCTTTGAGCAAATAAGGCTCTATTTCAGTTGTAAAGGCTTCTTCTGCCCAAAAACTTTGATAAGTAATTTCTACTAAAAAACGCTTTATTATAGCTTCGTGAAGTTCTTTGAATATAGCATCAACTTCTTGACGTCTATCAAAAATAATGTAACTTGTGCTTGTATCTTGCTGTGAAATCTGATAAATTTTGGAAGCCTCTAAAAGTTTGTGAGTTGCAGGTAAAAGAGCCGTGCTATCTTGGTCGATTTGATAACCATTTTCTCTTTTATAGTATTTTACTTCAAAGCCCAAAGATTTAATCTCGTTAATATAACGTTGTGTTTGGCGTTCTGATAGGTTTATTTTTTTCGCCAATTCGGGTAATGAAAAATAAACCCCTTTCCGAGAAAGGAGCTCTATTAAGGTTGTTAATATTTCCAAATGTGAAAGGAAAGTCATTTTGCTTTGTAAGTTAAAATAATGTTTTGCGAGTTATCAAATTAAATACCAATGCTTTGTAAAAATATTTTCTTTTTACAGGTTTCCGCAAAGGATACGAAAAAATATAATTGCATTTAAATGAAATCAAGTACCTGTTTATCATATACTTGCATTCACAAAACATTATCTTATGCCATTAACACTGTTCTTTTTGCGGTGAGTTTGAAAAGAGCCATAATACTTTGTGTTTTAGTTTTCACAAAGTTAAAGGCTAATAACGACAAAAAATGTCGCTTTTTTATTTTTTTGAAAAAATTTCTAAGAGAATGAACAAAATGACAAATAGCAAGCGATGATGTCGCTTGTGCTATGTATGAATACACATAAATTTTTTATCATTTCACTTCATTTTCTTGCAACTTTTTTACATTCTTTACTAATAAGGTACGGAAATAGACTTGCGTTCAAATCTATACAAGCCCGTATTCTCATTTCTCGTATGCTACAAGTTCTTTTGCCATTTTTATTAGTTTGAGCTGAGGGCTTACATCTGTTTTCCAAGAAATGTAGCTATTGTGTGTGTAAATGCCTGCCACGCCATTGATAGCATTTTGGCTTAGCTCCCACATATCGCTTTCACGATAGGCAAGAGGAATACCAAAACGCATTGCATTGAGTAGCGTCCAATATTTAAGCGTTTTTATTTCGCTATCGGTATAGATTTCATAGTATTTGTAACCCTTGTAATTGAGAGCGATAGCTTTTTTCTTAGGAATTTCAACATTTGCCCAAGAGTAGAGTTTTTTGTTTTTTTCGGTAAGGCTACCCCAATTACAAATTTCTACGGCTACACTTTGCTGATTTCGGGCAAGGTTATTGAGGTGTTTCATACCGATATGGTGAGCCCAAAAACTTTCGTCATAACCTCTGAAAAGCGTGCCGTCATCAACAATGCCTACGGCAGTAGCTACGTGCATTACGCCATCTTGTCGCCACCAGTCGTACATACCACGGGCATTATCCCAACCCGCCGAATGATGCCAAACAATCTGATTTTTGGGATAGGTTTGTTTGTAATAATGCCCTGCAAAATTCTGCAATTCTACAATATTAAGAAGTTTTTGATAGAGGGCGTTGTAAGTCATTAGCCCTGCCAAGCCGTCTTGGGCAAGTTTTTGGCTTTTCTGAAAATCCCGAATGCTCTTAAAGCCCAATTCTGCAAGCAAATTCATCAGAATATTGCGGCGAGGTGTTTTTTGGTTTTCTGAAATGATTTCCATACGAAAATAAAGTTTAGTGAATGTGATGAGGCTATCGGTGCGGAGGGTGTAGGTTTCTTCTACGCTTTTCTTATTTTTGCTTCTCGTAATGCTCATCTATTTCTTGTAAAATTTGATATACAGTTTCCATATTTCCCTCCAAATATCTCCGATACCAGAAAGAGTATAGCCAAGAGTGATAATCTGCATATGGATATTCGGGCTTCTTTAATTTATAGCTGAACCTATTTGTATAAAAATAGATTTTTACATTTATATTCTTTTGATTTATCATCTTAAAGGTTTCAGTGTAATTCTGTGTTTTTATAAAGGAATACGAGTCTTTTAAATCTCTTATAATTTGTAAAACTCCTATTTTTTCTGCTGTTTTTTTATCTATACAACCCAGAATAATATTTTTGTGTTTATTGTAGAATTTAAGTGAATAAATATCTGCTTTATTTTTCTCAAAAAATCTATTAAGCCCATTGAAAAAAAGATTAGTTGGCTCTGAAATTACATTACTTGTTAAGATTCTTCGATAGGCAAGAATAAATTTATGAGCTTCTAAATAGCTATTTGCCTCATAATGATTGTTACAGTTTGGACGAAATAACTCATAAATCAGTTCCTTTGTTTTTATGCATCTAGTAATGCTATCACTTTCTAATAAAATATTATCAACACTCAGCTCGGTATATTTTACAGATTGAACAGCTTTATCATAAAAATCCTTCTCCTTATTAAAATCTTTTGAATGCTTTTTTTCTGCATCACAAGACACAAACATACAATTGATACACAATAAAATTACCTTAAAAGTTCTCATAAACTTATTCCTTTTGCAATTTGGTGAGCTATATTATGAACTTTCCTGCCATTAAAGAATAATGTGTCTCCATCATGTTCCAAGTCAGGGTTCATTTTTCGTAATTTGTCAAATTTTTCATATATAGGAGGTACAAGAACATAAGTGTGCCCATAAAAAGAGTCGTCAGCAGGATAATAATAATGTTTTTGATTATAAGAGTCAATTAAATAGTGATTGGGAAAGGCCTCCCTAACTATTAAACAATAGTGTTCTAAACTACGAACAGGGTAATATAGTGATACTCCAACAAATACACTTCCTCCACTCTCAAAATATTCTTTTTTAATAGAATTATTAATAAGTCTTGTGTAAAAGGAGGATACTTTTATTTCTGATTTAATTATTTCCCTATGAATATTTTTCAAAACTTTATATGCTGATTCTTCATAAGGTAACCGCTTAAAAATTTCTATAATCTCTTTCAACATATCCGAAGTATTTTTGATAGGATAACTAAATTTTATCTCTGAAACTCCCCTTAAAATAGCATTTGTTATAGGAATAGGCTCATACTTATTATTTATCAATATATCTAATGAAGTATGTCCTTTAGTAACATTTGGGTAAGATATATCTAAAACAGCAGACATTAAATCTTTGGGTCTTGCATCAGGTAGATATAAGCCATCTAATATAATTTTTCTACTTTCGTCTTTGGGGCTGATGTCATTCAAGATATCATCTTTTGAATAATATGGATTAAGAGGGGTAAATATATGCTCAAAATCTTTTCTGCTCATCTTTGCAGTTATTAAACCACAACTTTGAAGCATATACATTACAGTTGTGGCATTACATTCCATACCATAAACTTCTTTATCAAAAGCAAGAGCTTGATAATATCTTCTTAAACCTTGATTGTAGCCGCAAGAATAAAAGTAATTCTCTTTTTGAGGACTAAATGAATTCTGCATTTGCTTTGCCACATCCAATACATTTCCCTTCAACACATCAGTATTCAACACACCCTTTGACAAATCGCCAAAAGGGGTGTTTTGCAGGTTGTCAAATATGCTTCTCATAAAATCGGGGGGGTTGCATCATTATTTTCGGCTTTACTTTCGCCTAATAAGGCTTTCAAAACTTCCGCTTTTAAGGTCGGTTCAGCATTACTTTCTAAAAATTCTATTGCTTTTTGACGTATCTGGTTTTCTAAAATTGCTTTTTGAGAAAACTCGTTCTGCAACTTTGCATTAAAGCAATCCAACGCTGCTCCTTGCCCCAGCACGCAGTCGGCTATCAGGCTATCGGTGCGGAGGGTGTATTTTTCTACGCTTTGTATCACGCCCGACAACTTTAAGGTCATATTTTCGCCTTATCAATTTAATGCAATAAGTTGTAGCAGTTTTGCAGAAAGTTCTCGGTAGGAACTCCGTCTTTTGATAATTCAATAAGTTCTCCATAACGATTACCCTTCCACTTCATAATACCCAACTCATTACTATATTGTAATCCATCTTGTGTATAAGGTGTAAGGGGCAACTCTCTGGAATACAAAAGATGCCTTTGTTTGTTAGGGTCGTCCTTTTCATAAAAATAGCCGATAACCACACCCTGAATCTCTTGTACCAGTTCTATTCGTGGTGGTTTAGAAGGTTCAAATTTGATAGGATACTCAGGGCATTTTACCACTAAACTTAACACAAAGGATAAGAGTGTTCTTTTTTCAGGATTATCTCCTATTTCTCCCGAAATTATAAAATAATTGTCTTTTTTTGTAATTCGTTTGGCAGCAATAAAAGTGTTATTAATTAAATATGCTTTATATTGCTTTGCAGACTTTTCTCTTATTACTATGGAATCAACATAAGCTTTAAAATAACTGATAAGATGACTATAAATAGACTTGTCAATCTCTTCTCTTAAAAAGTCTGGTTCATAAAGGCTTACAATAGAATTTGTTGAACCATTGCAGTGATATAAGTAAATATTCTTGTTTGTGCTTAAGATTCTTTCAAAAATGATTTCTTTTTTTATTTCTAAGGTTTGTTCTACGTTTTTTTTACTGCTTTTTAATGTGTCACTTTTACTTGATATGTCATAGGAGGTATTATTATTTTTACAAGACAGTAGCACTGTCAAAGTTAATATCAAAATTGTTAATCTTTTTATGATATTCTCCACATACTCCTTAGGTTGTCCTTTTTTTAAAGCTGTAACATTTGGTTCTACATCGTACCAAGTATAAGATTTTTTACCTGTTGCATTTATATAATTATTGATTCCTTTAAGGACTGTACCTTGACCTGCATTATAAGCAGCAAAAATAATTTTTTTTAGCTCATATCCTTCGGGCTTGTTAGCAGGTAAATGAGGATAAATATATTTTTCAGTATATATTCCCAATATTCCTATGGTAAGTTTAATCGCTAACTCAGGAATAGTACGAGGGTCGGGGTCAAGAGGTATTTTGATACCTTTTTCGCTTAACCATTTTACAGAGTCTATAAGCCCGTCTGCTCCTATTTGACCTATACCAACAAAAGATAAATTTCTTCCCCCAGTTTTTATACCTTTATCTTTTTGCTCCAAACCTGCAACACTTGTAATTGTAAAATCACCTGTTTCTTGGGCTTGTAATGCTTTTATTTCAGAAGGATAAAATGTTATGTAGGGTATTTTGTTGAGCAAGTTTTTGTTTGATAAATATAATTCATCAAATCTTTTGAACTCTTGTATTTCCTCCAAATAAACTTTAATGTTGTCTAAGGTGTTTTGATAATTATTATGAAAAGCACTTACCTCACCTTTCACAAAGTTATATCTTGCATTAGCTAATTTAGACAAATCTTGTTCATCTAAATTTTTTTCTTCAATAAATCTATTTTGAGTATAGGTGTTAAGAACCAATGATATAAACATTTTTAAATTATTGGGGATTTTACGTTCTGGTTGCCATCTTTTACGTAAATTTATAATGGAATCCCAAATTTCTTTTTTATCTTTATCCCACTCTAATTTAATTACTTCATTAAGAACTTTATCTCTTCTTCTAAGAGTTAATTCAACCAATCTCATTAAATTTTGTATTTTTTTTCCTTCTTCTAATAATACTAAACTTTTTACTGATGATACATCTTTTGTCCAGTTTTCATCGGTTACATTTTCTGCTTTCCCATACAACTGCCTCAAAAACGAATTATTGATAATGTGTGAGGTATCTATTACCTTTGCTACATCTTTTACAAGCTCATTTTGGGTTTCAGAAACCCGCCGGATATCTTCTCCAAACGGGTTCTTAAAGTTTTCTAACAATCCCATTATTCACCTCCTTTATCATTATTTTTTCCTAGAATAGCCTTCAAAAGCTCTACTTTTAGGTTGGGGTCAGTAAGCTCTTGTAATGTGATAATTGCTGCCTCCATAAGAGCATTTTCATTATAGGATTTTTGTGAAATAGCATTCTGCAACTTTGCATTAAAGCAATCCAACGCTGCTCCTTGCCCCAGCACGCAGTCGGCTATCAGGCTATCGGTGCGGAGCGTGTATTTTTCTACGCTTTGTATCACGCCCGGCACCCTTAAGGTCATATTTTCGCCTACCGAGTAGCTATCTTCTAAATTTTTAACCTTCGTGTAATAACTTGCATCATTGCCATCATAATCCTCTTTGCGTATTTTGGCTAAAAATACCTTTTCTCCATTCTCGCTACTCATTACTTTTTCATACTCAAATATCAGCCTTTCTCGTACTTCCTCTATATCTTTGGCTTCAATATAACGCTTCAGCAAAGTATCAAGCTCCTCTATGGGTACAATATCATCAATTTCGGGGTGCCCGTTCGTAAAACCCACCTTGATATTATCCAAATACGTTATCGTGATGTATTCTTGCAATAATTGACGAAATACCACATTGAGCGTACAACTTTGGTTCACGTTTTTGAGCCTGCGAGTTATTGTTTCCTCCTCGCCTTCTTTGGCAGTTATGCTACTGCTCGTATTTACACTCACATTTCGGCTGCTATTAGAGTTTTCCACACTTTTTTCTAATGCCTTGTTTAGGCTTTTGGTATTGGCTTGCCTTACGCTTTGGCTACTCTTGGAGGCAGAAGCTCCTCCACTCAAACCTATTTTCGGAAAACTAAGCCCTACATTCGCACTTTTGCTCTTCTGTGTGCTATCTTGGCTGCTGCTGCTGTTTTCTGTTTCCAGTAGTTTTTCCATTTCTTTAGCACTGCTTTCCGAAAAACTATCTACTACATTTTCACTTCGGCTTTGCGTGCTACTGCTCTCTCGGTAGGTGCGTATGGCAATGGTCGTTTCCTCGCCAGGTAGCATTGTAAAGGTTTTCAAGGTTTTGCCCGCTCCATAGTTGCCTAAAAAAGAAACCGTCTTGTATTCCTCTATTACCACCAAGCGAGGCTGAGGCGTGCTCGGTCTTTTGATAAGACTCAATACCTGCTGGAAACCTCCAAAATTTTCGCCCAAAATAGGTACAAAACCTTGTTTAATTTTCTTGGCAATAAAATTCTGCCTACTGACATTTTCTTGTAAATTTTGTAAAAATTCCTGACGAGGTTTGATGCCATAACCCATTTGTAAGAACTGAGAATTTGCATTACCTAATAGTAGCTCGTCAAGAATATTATTCTTTATTGTAGCTTCTTGCAAACTATTCGGATTAGCCTGCAAATTCGCAAACCATTCAGGTACTTTCGCAGCTTCAGGTGTAAAGAGTATTTTCTCAGGTAAAAACACAGGAAATACACCATAAGAAGTGAAACTACTTTTCTGAGGAATGTTGTAATCCAAGACAGGGGCATTGCCACTGCCAAGTTCTATAAACGCTCTTCCTTCCGAAAGACATTGGGGGGGGGGTAATTGATTGATTTTGAGGCATATAAATCAGTATTTAATCAGTTATAAGTTTTTCAAAGCTAACAATAAAATGGGAAAAAAGCAAGAAAAAAATCGTGATTTTAAGAATAATTTGTAGTAGAGATACAAAAAACAGGATTTTAGAAAATTGATGTCGGAAAAAAAAGAATAAGAGATAAAGTCCGTAATAGCTTTGAACTCCAAACCTTGAACTTTCATAAACAATTACAAAAATTCTACAAACACCCTGTTCTACCGCCGTCTATAACCAAATTTGTGCCTGTGATGTAGGCGGCTTGGGCAGAGGCTAAAAAAACTACTCCATAAGCAATTTCTTCAGCACGAGCAAATCTGCCCGCAGGAATTTCGGCAAGCATTTCTTGTTTGGCTTCTTCGGAGCTAATGCCTTTGTTTTGAGCGTTTTTTTGGATAAGACTCTCCAAACGAGCTGTCCAAGTGGCACCAGGTAAAACATTATTAACGGTAATACCCCAAGGAGCAAGCTCAGTGGCAAGGGTTTTTGCCCAGTTGGCTACTGCACCGCGTATCGTATTAGATACCCCCAAATTTTTGAGAGGCTGTTTGACAGATGTAGAGATAATATTGATAATTCTACCATAGTTTTCTTGCTTCATACCTGCAACCAATTTTTGTACCAATATTTGGTTGCAAATCAGGTGAGCCTGAAAGGCTTGCAGAAAGGCTTGCGGTTCGGCGTCTATGGCTTTGCCCGCCGCCGGTCCGCCTGTATTATTCACAAGAATATGGATATTTTCTTGCAAATGCTCCAAAACCTTTTGTAGCGTAGCAGGCTCGCTAAAATCTACCACCAAGTATCTATGTCGCTGATTTTGAGAGCCATCCAGCTCTACCAATACTTGTTCCAGTTTGCTTTCATCACGAGCCAGCAAAATGATATTTGCCCCCGCCCGAGCTAGCTCTAAAGCTACTGCTTTGCCTATACCTTGCGTACTTCCCGCCACAAGAGCTGTTTTGCCTCCAAGATAAATTTGCATAAGAGAAACTTGTTTTGCTTTTTTGCAAAAATAGCAGAAACTTTTATCTTTGTAGTAAATTTTGACGATTTATTCATCATTCGGAAATAAAAAAATAAAGCGAAATCACTCCATTCAACTATGCATATTCCTCGCGAGGTTGTAGATAAGATTTACCAAAATATAGACATTTTGGAGGTAGTAAGCGACTATGTAAGTTTGCAAAAATCGGGCAAAGATTACAAGGCTTGCTGTCCGTTCCACAATGAACGCACTCCTTCTTTTTTTGTAACTCCTGCCAAAGGAATTTTCAAATGCTTTGGCTGTGGCAAAGGCGGCGATGCCGTTACTTTTGTAATGGAAATTGAAGGAGTAAGCTATGGCGAGGCTTTGCGTCAGCTTGCCCAAAAATACAAAATTGCAATTCCAGAAAGTGCCAACAAAAAGCCTTCTGATGATGAAATTCAAAAGCAAAATGAAATAGATGCTCTCTATATTGCAATGCAGTTTGCTAAAAACTTTTACGAGGAGCAGTTGCTTTATACTGATGAAGGCAAAAGCATTGGGCTTTCTTACCTGAAAGAAAGAGGTTTTAATGAACAAACTATCAAAACCTTTGAGTTAGGCTACGCTACCAGCGATTGGGACACTTTCTACCGCACCGCCACCAAGAAAGGCTATAACCCTGAAATTTTGGAAAAAGCAGGGCTCTTGCATAAAAAAGAAGGTAAAAATGAATATTACGACCGATTTCGTGAGCGTATAATGTTCCCCATTCATAATGTATCGGGCAAAGTAATTGCCTTTGGAGCAAGAACTCTCAAAAAAGATAAAGATACCCCCAAATACCTCAATTCCCCCGAAACACCACTTTACCACAAAAGCAAAGTTTTGTATGGGCTTTTCCAAGCCAAAAAATCTATTTTGCAAAAAGATGAATGTCTGCTCGTAGAAGGCTATGCCGATGTAATTTCTCTGCACCAAGCAGGCATCACGAATGTAGTTGCCTCATCGGGCACTTCGCTTACGCAGGAGCAAGTTCGCCTTATCAGACGCTTTACCACGAATGTAGTAGTGCTTTACGATGGCGACGAGGCAGGGTTAAATGCCGCTTTACGTGGCGTTGATATTCTTTTAGAAGAAGGGCTTTCGCTGAAAGTTGTCTGGCTACCCAAAGATGAAGACCCCGATAGCTTTGTGCAAAAACACGGCACCAACGCTATGCTTGCTTATATGCAAGAAAATGCACAAGATTTTATCAAATTCAAAACCAAATACCTGCTTAAAAATGCGGAAAACGACCCTTTCAAGCGTGGCGAGGCAATTCGTGAGGTGGTGAGCAGTATCATCAAAATACCCGATATTATTCAGCGAAATGTTTTTTTCAAAGAGTGTAGCCAACTTTTTGGCATAGAAGAAGAAATCTTAATTCGCGAAGGCAATAAAATTTTAGGCAAAGAACTCAAGCAAAAGTCTAATAATGAAGCCATTTCAGAACTTTTACAAAGCACCCCTGATGATTTTTTAGACCAAAAAGCCAGCGAATTTAGCTCGGTATATCATCAGGAGTACGAAACAATGCGTTTGCTTTTGTGTTATGCCGATTATCCTATTTCGCAAGATATAATTTTTGGGCAGTATCTGCTGAAAGAATTGCAGGGTTTGCAGTTTGAAACCCCCATTTTTCAAGAAATATTTGAAATTTTTGCCCGCAATCTTCACGAAGGCAAACTGCTTTCTCATCACGATTTTATGAAAATGGAAAATCGTGAAATTCGCCAAGCCGTCATAAACCTAATTAGCGAAAAATACGAAATAAGCCCCAACTGGGAAACCAAAGCAGGTATTATTGTTGAAAAAAAAGATGAAAAACTGGGTAGAGTGGCTTATGAAGCTATTATGCGAATGAAATGGAAAGCCGTACAAAGAATGATGAAAGAAAATCAAAAAAATTTGGAAGAGGCAAGCACCGAAGAGGAACAAGACCACTTTTTGCAAATCCATATCCAGCTCAAAAGCATTGAGCAAGAAATTGCAAAAACTTTGGGAAACGTAGTTCGCTAAAAAGCACTTACCACCCAATCGGATAGTAGGCTTTATCGCCATTTTCGTAGATGCCTTCAAAGTACAAACCATCGCCTGTTTTATCGGCTTGTTGTACGATAGCAAGCACGTGAGCGGCAGAATTAACCGCAATACGCTTACCACTTTGGCTAATGTGTGTAATCACAAAACCTTTCTGTACGCCTGCATCGGCAAGTTTTCCTTTGCTTATTCTGAGTATTTTCGCCCCACTTTTGATGTGTAAAGTTTCTTTTTCTGTTTCGCTCACATTAGCAATTTCTGCCCCCATAATTTGAATGCTCTCGTTGCTGGTTTTTCGTGTAATTTCTAAATTACCTTTGGGGTTTTTGAGCGTAACAACTACCTTTTTTTCTTCTGTATTCCTACGGAATAGCACCGAAACCTTATCGCCAGGGCGTTTGGAGGCAATAATACCTTGCAATTCCGATTTAGAATTAACCTTGACATTTTCAATTTCTAAAATCACATCTCCTTTCATAATACCCGCTTCCCAAGCACCACCATTGGCAGTTACACCATTTACATATACGCCATCTACATTGGGAAGTTTTTTGCTTTTGGCAAGTTCAGCATTTACATCACTGATTTCAACCCCCATCAAGGCTCTTTGTACCTGCCCATACTGACGCAAATCGTCTGTTACTTTCTTGACTAAATTCGCAGGAATGGCAAAAGAATACCCTTGGAAAACACCTGTTTCACTGGCAATTGCCGTATTGATGCCGATGAGTTCGCCTCGTAAATTTACCAAAGCCCCACCGCTATTACCCGGATTTACAGAAGCATCTGTCTGCAAGAAACTTTCTACCTGCAAATTGTCTTTGTCTTGAATAAGATTGATATTTCTTGCTTTGGCAGAAATAATGCCCGCTGTTACCGTGGAGTTGAGTTCAAAAGGATTGCCAACCGCCAGCACCCATTCGCCTATGCGAACTTTATCAGAATTTGCAAAAGGCAAAGCGGGCAAGTGTTCTTCATCAATTTTGAGCAGTGCCAAGTCTGTTGAGGGGTCTGTACCTATTACGCGAGCTTCGTAACTGCGTTTGTCGTGCAAAGTAACTTCTATCAAATCGTTGTTTTCAATAACGTGGTTATTGGTAACAATGTAGCCATCTTCGGAAATAATAACTCCCGAACCTGACGAGGAGCGTGGCGACCAGCCTCTGCCGTGAAACTGCCGAAACATCTCATCTACTGCGTCATTTTCGTGATAACGCGAAGTTTGGCGTTTCGTAAAAGCTGTCCGAATATGCACCACCGCAGGAATTGCCATTTCAGAGGAGTAAATAAAATTCATACCTTCGGGGATAGCAAGTGCCGTATCTTTGTAACGATAGGCAATTTTGGTCATAGGAATAAAATTTGAACCTAAAAACCAACGCAAGCCAAGCAATACTAAAATTCCTCCAAGCAAAGCCGATAAAATAATTGCCGTATAGAATTTTCTTTGCGAAATCATATTGAATTTATGAAAAATTGAAAACTAAAAAACTCTGTAATTTACGTTCAAAAAGTTGAAGGTTCAAGCGTTTTACTCTGTTCATATCCAATCCTGTTTCCTACTTCTTGCTTCCTGTTTCTTTACCGCAAAAGATATAACCATTACAAAACTCTTAAAAAAGCCTCAACTTTTTCCAAAAATACAAAAAATAATTCACATTTGTTTGTTTTTGAAAGATTTTTTTGTGGTAAATTTTGCCTTTTGAAGGCATTTTTTTATTTTTACCCAAAAACAAGCACTATGGGACGCAAAAATACCCCTGTTCAGCTTTCTTTACCCAAAGATTTGCAAGAGAAATTGCAAGATTTTGCTCAACAAATTGATGTTATTGCCCGCGACAATCTTTTGGCAATATATCTCTATGGCTCTGTTACGCATAAAGTTTTTGAAAACCCTAATGCTCAAATCAATGTACTGATTGTGCTGAAAAGTGCCAAAGTAGAAAACATTGAAAATATTTCGCAGGCTGTTTCCAAAGCCCGCAAATCTTTCAATTTAGAGCCAACTATCATCACCAAAGAAGAAGTAAAAACCTCCGCTGACGTTTTCCCCATTGAATTTACTGATATGAAAGTCAAAAATAGCCTCATTTGGGGCGATGATGTCTTCAAAAATGTGCATATTTCAATGGAAGATTTGCGGCTTGCTTGTGAATTAGAGGTCAAGAAACGGCTGTTTCATTTGCGAAGCTATTTTGTGCTCAATCTCAAACAGCCCCAACTGCTGGTAGAAAAACTCTTGCAAGATTTCCCTGAATTTATGATGCAAGCCGATACCCTTTTTTACATTCGTTCAGGGCATTTTGCTACCTCTACCGATGAATTGCTGAAAGAAATTTTCAAGACTTTTCACGTTCAAAATGCCAAACTCAAAAAAGTAGCCGAAATTTATCAAAACCCTACCCAAGCCCCTTCGGATTTGCTGGAAATTGTTGATTTGTACAACGACTATCTTTCGGTAGTTGCCAAAGTAGCTCATTTTGCCGACTCTATGCAGGTGTATAAAGAGGGAAATTAACATAAACCTTCCAATTTATTGAAAATCAATTTTTTACAAAAAACAAGTGAGATTTCTGAAAATATTTTCTAAAATTTTTCAGAAAATATTTGGAAAGTACAAAAAAACATCTTATCTTTGTAAAGAAATTAAAAGTAAAAAAAGTTTCAATGCTACACTACTTTACATACGGATTTATGCCAAACGCAATGCACGCAAGCGACAGATTTAAATTTGTCGGCATTTCTGCGTTTTGGGCGTATGTAGAGAGTTGTAGCCAAATAAGCCAAAGAAATACCACATAAGGCAAATTTGATATAGCTCATAGCAAAAGCCCGAAACGCACAGCAAGCAGTTTCGGGCTTTTTGTTTGAACTTATCCAATCGGTAAGAATACAAAATTCTGACCGAAAGAGAATATTTTACAAAAATTCCAAAACCTAAAAAAAGTACAATTTTTAGGCTTGTAAGTTATTGTCAAAAATTAAAAAATTGCTCGTAGCTTATTAGGCGAAGGTAGCCGAGTTGGTCAAGGCACTGGACTGAAAATCTAGCTATGTAGGTTCGATTCCTACCCTTCGCACAACAAAATGTAGTGTAACCCAAATTTGGAGTTTTAGCTCAGTTGGTTCAGAGCAGTCGCCTTACAAGCGATCGGTCGGAGGTTCGAATCCTCCAAACTCCACCCAATTGATATGGCGGGGTGTCGGTAGCTGGTTAGCCGGGAGGTCTCATAAGCCTCTGCGAAAGCCTCGTGGGTTCGAGTCCCACCTCCGCAACAAAAATTGTTATCCCATAAACTTTTAATGTAATTATTTGTATAATTTGCAGTTGAGAGGCAAAACAGGGCTTGAGAAAAATGCAAATAATTACATTTTAACCTAAAAAAAACAAAATTATGTCACGCGATTACATAAAAATCCACAAGAAGTGGTTACCCCAAGACCTTCAAAATCACTCTGATATTCAATGGCAAACCAAAGATTTAGAAGGGCTTTTGCTAGATTATTACATAGATGAAAACGGATTTTTAATGGAAATAAGTGAATTTGTTTATGATGATGATTGGGTTTATCAAAACATTGTTAAAAGATACCCCAAGCGTTTTTACAAAATTTTTTATGAGGGAATTATTACATTTTCGGCGGAAGATCATATGCTCATAGAAAGACATTTTGTTGCTTTGTTTAAGAAAGGCAAACTTAAATTCATTAAGGAAGTTACGGATAGCTTTTGTAGGGAAAAGAGTATTGATGAAGAATGGAAAAAAGATTTTAATTATTTCCCTTCGGAACGCTTGCCCGCTTTGATATTAGGGGTATCTGTTGAAGACATAAACACGTATGAAGATATTATAGAGACTAAACCGAAAAAGAAGTATCCTTTTGAACGTTTCTTTTTCAACATTGATTCGGAAACCGTAAAGTATTTTTATGCTACCATTTTGCCTTTCAGAGAGGAGATAAAGTATTTCATTAAAAATATGTGCCAAAATCATATTGAGCAAATGCGTCATACAATCGTACGATTGAGCCATTTGATTAGTTATCAGAAAAAAATAAAAAAAGGTTTGGGAGTAGATTGTGAAAGTTCGTACAAAGATTTTGATAAAAGGCTTTTGCCTATTGATTTTTCAATAGAAAATTTAGAACAACTTACAGATAAAAAGTTGCCCGAATCCCCCAACGAAATGTTCTCAGAAGGGTATTTATGGGGCTGGCAAATATTTATCTTGACCTAAAAAACAATACAATAGCCTAAAAAACTGATTATGAATATTTGGGAGCATTGCCTGCTATCTGCACGAAAGTTTGGAGGAGAACCACAAGATTACCAGGCTGTTCATAGTTTTTTGGATAGTTCCAAATATTTCTTTTATCATATCAAGCACCGATTGCTTTTACATCATTTGCTTGGCATAGAATGGGCAGTAACAACTTTGGGTAATTTTATTCAAAATACTAATGGTAGAGTAATTTTGGTACGCGATGTGGCAGTGGAGCATTTTCGCGAAGACTTAGACGGAACCATTCCTACACTTTACGAATGGCTTGAAAAAGATGAAAATCTGCAAAAGTTTTTTCCTCAACTGCCCGAAATTGACGACGAAGCTTTGGCAAAGTTCGTACATTTACCATACCACCGTACAGGGCTTTTGGGTAGTTATACGATTACTTTTTCAGACTTTGGAGTGTATTTGTGCGAAAAAATTTTAGGATTTGCAAAAGCCGACTTGCTCAGGCAACTTGTGCCACCATCGTATAAAGTCAAAGATATGCTCAAAAACTATCAATTTAGTGAGCGTTGGCAATACAATCCACAAAAACAAGAAATTCTGTGGTTGCGGCAAAAGCTATCATAAATTATGCAAACAAAAGAGCTAAATTACCTTAAAACAAAAATAGCAGATCTTCAAAGAGAAGGAAAGGCTATCAGAGTACAATGGAATAAAGAGCAGTCGGGAAGTTGTATTTTTTGGGCAGGTGATACGTGTATTTTACAACCTAATGGCTTCTGGAAAACACTTGAAAACCTTATTGTAGAAAAGTTAAGTGTTGATTTATTAAACCCAGAGGACATAAAATATTACGATGAAGACTTGCATAAGAAACTGAAGTTAGTTTTCGGGGAAGAAACCAAACCTTACGAAATTGACTGCAATGGCATCGGAGAAATTATACTTAACGACAAGGGCGAACTACAAATTTTTTATGATGCTATCAGAACAGCTAAACATACTAACATACCTCAATGGAATTCAGAAGAGCAAGAAATCCAAATATTGCCTTTTACAGATACATTCCAACTGCAAAAGTATTTGAATAAAGCAGAAATCTATGCAACCTGCTATTATTCCAACTTTACAGACCTTATTCCTACTGAAATTAAAGTGTCTATCAAAGAAGGAGATTATTTTCAGTTAGAAAATCAAGCAAAAATGGACTTTGAAGCATTTTGTGATGATATTTTCTACGAACAAATGGAAAAAGAAAACCTCAAATATTTTGAGCCGTTTATTTTACTTGAAAAAAAAGAGTATCGCAATCAGGATACTAAAATAGATAGATGGCTGGACGCCTTAGATATGACTATACGAGTTCTCCCCCATAAACAAGTAAAATTTGAACTGAAAAAAGAATATTATTACCTGCTTTACGAAAACAATAAAATTAAAACTTTGCTCTAATAATGGAAAAAGCACAACTAAAAAAAATCAAAAAATACCTTTCAAACTTAATTCAAAGAGGGAAAAAAATTTCTGCTTTCTGGGATGCAGGAAACGATAGCTGTGCCT
Organism: Raineya sp.; assembly: GCF_053497555.1. Taxonomy (NCBI): domain Bacteria; kingdom Pseudomonadati; phylum Bacteroidota; class Cytophagia; order Cytophagales; family Raineyaceae; genus Raineya; species Raineya sp. Next base: position 25,046 of record NZ_JBRCWE010000051.1, read on the forward strand.
GTCCCATTGAAGTTGATGACGTTATTGTTTCTTACGAAAATCCTGTAGAAGAGTATCTTTCTGATTTGATTGTAGAAACACTCAATCTGCCTAATGCAAGTGAAGATAACCATTATGGCAGAGGTATCATTCACTTCAACGAAAATGGCGATTTAGTGATTACTTTTGATAATATCTACGAAACCTATTGGACAGAAAACGAAGAACTCAAAAAAAAGGAAAAAGAAGAGTATATTTTCCCTATTGAAGACAAATTTGGCATTTGTCAATTCGCTCATAAAGCAGAAATTAGAGCCGAATATTGCTATGCACCTAAACAAAAATATGGTGAAACTTCGGAAGCATATGATAGCTTTGAAGAGGGGTATTTTGATGTAAATTTTGCAGAAGGAGACGCTTTTTCTATCAGTGACGAAGCCAAAAACTATACCTTCAAGTTACTTGCAAATTTTGCAGAAATACTGGTGAAAGGTGAAGAGGAAAATGTGGGCGAATTTAAGGGTATCAAATGGGATAATATCAAAACTTATCCCATTCCAACAGATAGAGATATAGATGCTTTTTGCAACACTATCAGTTTGGTAGGTTATTTTCTGCCCAATGCTCAAATGAAAGTTGTAATTGAAAGAAATTTTGATTACATTAGCTACACAAAAAACAAGACCGTTGTACTAATTCCCAACACTTAATGGCATATAACTATGTATTTCACGCAAAAAGTTCGTTTCCAGAATTTGGAAGATGTACTGAAAATTTACAAGCGTCAGCAACGTCCTTTGGCAGAAGTATTGAGTTTTTTCACTTCTGAAGCCAATCGAAAAAAAGTTGAAGAACTTTACCCCCAGGTAAAGCCTCTTACTGTGCAGGAAGCATTGCTCTTTGAAAACAACGAACAACGTATGCTCGCAATGCGTCTGTTTTCGCCACAAGAAATCGTTGAGAATATGAAGGCAATAATAATAGACAAACAAACTATCCATAAAAAGCAAATTCGGTGGGATAAGCATTTGAAACCTTATACGTATGAATTTATGGATACTTACATACTCTATGAAATTAAAGGCAAATTGTTTGTAACCGCTGAAAACAATAGACGAAACTCGTTTATAGATGCCCGAAATGTTTATGTAGTTCAGTGTAAATGTACTTCTACGGGTAGGGTGTATTTTTTATACGTACCTGATGAAATAGGTCAAAAAGGAGATGCCTTAGAGGCAATTGCCTGGACAATGCAAATCAATGGAAAGCCTATTACCAAAGAACAATACCTCAATTTAATGTATTCTGAAACATAAAACATCTTTATTATGAAATTTCAAAAAATCTATCGGCACGGCGACGTGGTTATTTTCCGCTTACCCGAAAAAGAATTGGGAAAAAAACAGCTAAACCCTAAACCTGTACAAAAACTTGTATTAGCTTTGGGAGAAGTTACTGGACACAAACACCTCTTGGAAGGTGATTTAATGCTTTTAGAGAATAATGCTGCTAATGGAGAGTTTTTATTTGAAGTAAAAAACACTGCCATCTTGCAACACGAAGAGCACGACACTATTGTACTAGAAAAAGGTTTTTACTTGAAAGTAAATCAAGTAGAGTACGACCCTTTCAATGATTTAGTGCGATTTGTGTACGACTAACCCACAAAACAATGGGTTGAATGAGGTAAAGGCTCATTTGTAAAAGTATTACCGACAAACCTTATCTAATACTTTCCCAATTTTTAATTGATGAACGCCCCAACCCGAAAACCCAAAGAAAAAGAAGGGTAAAAGAAATGGTTATCATCTATTTGGAAATAGCCATCTTCCAATGCGGTTCTCCCCCCTTCTTTTCGGGATACCTTCAACCCTCCCCCAATAAATAAATCAAGATACAAGTGTTTGCCTATTCTTTCTATTGTTCCAAATCGTCCTATAAGATTGAACGTATTTCTGATTTGTTTTTCGGTAATAATTTGCTGATAGCAATTTCCTGTTTCACAAATATTTTGCCACCTATCTACGTACCTGTGGGTAGTTCTTACTTCAAAAGCCGCCGAAACATACTCCCCTTGCCATAGCTCCTCTAAAAAATACTTTTGCTCTATACCATAACGAAAGGTCGTGGAAGGGCTTATTCTAAAATCTGAAAAAGAGCCTTCCAACCAATTTGCCCAATTCCCAAATCCAACCGAAACTTGTAAGGTTTTTTTCTCTGATTTTGGAAGAGCCATCTCGCCGCCAATATAGATAGTTGAGCCTAATGGGTCTAATATCCTGAGCGGATTCCAACTCAAAGCAAAATTTTGAGCTTCCGCTAATCCGAAAGAAAAGCAGAAAGCCAAGAGTAAAAAAATTTTTTTCATACTAATCTTTTTTCACAGGAATAAAGCTTAGCTCTTGCATAGGAGTTTGGCTGAAATCGTACTGGTACAAGCCTTTTTCACCTACCACTACAAGCCTCTGGCTCCGAGGGATTACATCAAAACTTGATACATCTTGCAAGAACTCCACTTGCTCAGGTTGTGTGGGATTGGATATATCAAAGCGTTTTAAGCCAAATTTACCTTCACAAACAAATAAGTTATTCCCACTCACGCCAAGCCCGTGTGGGTTTAACATTCTAATTGCATTCACCAAACGAGGTGCCCGAAGGTCGCTAATATCCAAAACCTCCAAATTATTGATTTCTCTAAAACATTCAGCCGAACCGCTACGCAATGTTACATAGGCATAATTGCCCTGTACTACCACAGGGTCGCAAGCGGTAAGATGGCTATAACGAGAAAGTAATTCAGGGCGGTCGGGATTAGCAAAGTTGTAGATATACACCGCATCGTTAGAGCCGATAAACAAATTGTCTTGGTAAGCAAAAATTGTTTCAATACCCAAACCAATATTGGTTTTATGTGTTTGTTTGGGCTCCGTAGGATTGCTTATATCCATTGTAATAAGGCTGGTTTTATCCACAATGTAGAGCCTATCGCCTTGTATAGCAAAGCGTGCCAGCGAGCCTCCTTTACCTGTATTATTCTGGTTCAGGGCATAATACGAAGACCTGTTATCGGAACAAGAAAATAGCAAAAGAGCTATAAAGACCGAAATAATAAGTACATAATTTTTCATAGGCTTTTAATATCTGCATTTAGGTTTTCGTAAAATAGTTTTTTCCCACCCTACAACAACACCTTTTCGGTTATCAGGACATTCAAAAAAGCCTTTTTCAGGGGGAAGTTGAAAACTACTATTGGGCAAAACATCTTTTTGCCTGCTCACAAGCCTTATTTGATTAGGATTCGCAATATCCAAAACAACCAAATCGCCTGCATTATCAGCAAAAAGGTAATTGTTTTTGATAGCAATATCGTGATTGCCCAAAATTTCCAAAAATGCCATAGGAATAGGATTAAAAGGATTGGCATTGTTAAAAATATGAACCCCCTTACCTTTTTCGCCTACAAACAAAAAAGAGCCATACACATAGATTTTACCCGGATTTTCTAGAGGACGTGGCGAGAGTTGGTTAATGATACTGCCTTGTTCTTTGGAAATATAGATGGGTTTGTAGCCCTCCACTTCATTGGGGCTTATCGGATTTCTTTCTCTAACGCAGGTTGTCAAAGAAAAAGCCACTTGCAACAAAAAAATGCCTCGTAAAAATCTTTTCATAGAGCAACATTTTGAAGTGAAAACGTAAGAAATGAAGCAAATTTTATACCAATGATTATTCCCTGAAATCAGATTTTTTGGCAAGTATTTGTGATATTCTTATTACAAATAAAAAAGCCCTTTTCGTAAGGGCTTTACAAGTTACTGATTTTGAAGTGGTCCCACTTGAAACAAAACAATTTAATACTCCCTATATTACTAACCTCTCTGTTTGATATAATTAAAGATTTTACCCTGCAAATATAAAAAATTTACAAATAACTTTTACAAAGTTTTACAAATAAAATCAGGAGTAAAATCGGGAGTATGGTAATCGCATCACGCATTCTGAAAACAGAAAAAATTGAGTGGCAGAAGGCTCAATGGCTTCAAAAAAACTTGAAAGAACTAAGCGACGAAAAATTTGAAAAACTAAAAGAATCGCTGAAAAAGTATTTCTTTGTTATGCCTTTTATGGTTTGGCAAGACCAAGAAGGCATAATTTGGATATTGGACGGACATCATCGACAGAAAGTCCTTAATGAAATGATAAATTCAGGAATTAATATCCCTGAATATTTAGATGCCGTTTTTATTGATTGCAAAAATAAAAAAGAAGCCGCCGAATTGGTACTCGTCTATACGAGCCAATACGCTAAAATGACACAGCAGGGACTTAACGATTTCCTCCAAAACTTCAATCTTGACCTTTTGGAACTAAAAATTGCCGTAGATATACCCGAGTTTAGCTTTGACAGATTTGAACAAAAATTTGACTTGTATGGTGTGCAAGAGATAAATCCTATCGAGGATGAAATTCCTGTCAGCGAAGCTCCTGTGCTTGTCAAAAAAGGCGACATTTTTCAACTTGGCAAACACAAACTCATCGTGGGCGACTCCACTAAAGCCGAAACCTTTGAGATTTTGATGCAAAACGAGAAGGCTCAAATAGTATTCACCGACCCCCCTTACAACCTTTCCTACAAAGATTTTGGAGGCCATGGTAAAGTTCAGCATAAAGACTTCGCTATGGCGGCAGGTGAAATGTCAGATTGGGAGTTTGTAGAGTTTCTTGAAAATTATATGAAAAACCTCGTAAAATACTCCATAGATGGTTCTATTCATTATCATTTTATGGATTTTCGCCACGTTTGGCACGTCTGCCAAGCGGCCAGCGGTCAAGAAACCTACAAAACCTGTATTCCTAAACAAATATGTGTATGGAATAAATCCGTGGCGGCTAACGGCTCTTTTTACAGAGCTAAACACGAATTTTGCCTTATTTTTAAAAACGGCAAAGCTAAACACAAATCGCACATAGATTTAGCCGATAGATATAGAACTAATATATGGGACTATCCCTCCGCCAATGATATTGCCAACCCCGACAGAAAAGAAAAAGGCGGTATCGGTCAATTAGCCAATCATCCAACCCCCAAACCAGTACAAATGGTGGCAGACGTGCTTTTAGATGCCTCAGACGAAGGTGATATCGTAATAGATTGCTTTATTGGCTCTGGCACAACGCTGATTGCCGCCGAAAAAACAAGTAGAATTTGTCGTGGGGTAGAGTTCGATGAACATTATGCACAACTTATTATTTTGCGTTATTACAACTATTGCCAAAAAAACAACATAAATTTTGCATTCGAGCATCTTAACGGCTCTCTCAAAATTGAGGATTTATTGTAAATTGTGGGCTTTAAACGCTCACATTATGGAAAATACATTTGAAGTCAAACTAAACCTAATTTTTAATATGTCAGACAAAACCGTAAAAATCAAAGACTTTGAGGTCGTGGAAGAACCCGACAAAATGTCTTTTCGGCAAAAAGCCCTTGCTTATTTCAAAAAGCAAGAAGAAACCTTAGCCGAACAACTCAAAAAATTTGAGGTAGGTGTCGCCGCTTCCGAACTTTCGGAGCAGTTCAGAATCGAAAAACTAATGGTAGAAACAAAATATTGGCAAATCAAATCGTATTTACAAGTTTTAGAACTTCTGTAAAAAATGGCAAAAAATACTTACAAAAAACCTGACTACGAAACTTTTCGTTGGATTTGCGACCGCAAAATGGGCAATAAAACCCAAATCGCAAAAGCCTTAGAATGTTCTTTGTCGGGTTTAAACAAGTGGCTTGCCAATGATGCCAAGATGCGTGAAATTTATGAAGAAGTAATTGAGGCAAGATTAGATTTTTGTGAAAGTCAGATGTTCACGCTTATTCAAGGCATTCCTAAATTAGACAAAGACAAAAAAATTATTGGTTGGGAGGAAAAGCCGTCTGAAAAACTTATTCAATTTTATTTGGAAACACGAGGTAAGGAAAGAGGATACGTCAGACAGCAAGATGTTAAACACTCTGGCGAAATGGGAATCGTGTTTAATCTCGTTGTGCCTGAAACAGAAGAATCTCAAAATGATTGAAATAAATTTCAAACCTTCACCTAAACAATATATCGCTTGGCAATACTTAGAAGATGCCATCAGTGATGAGGTGTTTTATGGAGGGGCTGCGGGTGGTGGTAAAACCCTACTCGGTTGTGTTTGGCACATATACCGAAGGCTTAGGTACTCGGGCAGCCGAGGACTCATCGGCAGAAACGAGCTAAAAGCCATTACAGAAAGTACGCTTATTACGCTCAAAGATGTTGCTCGTGAATTTGGCTTGATTGAGGGACGACATTTTCGTTATGATAGCATTCGCAATGTTATCAATTGGTACAATGGGAGCAGAACTATTTTAAAAGAACTCAAATATCAACCCTCAGACCCAGACTTTCAAACCCTTGGCTCTATGGAATATACCGATGCTTTCATAGACGAAGCCCCCGAAATAACAGAAAAAGCCTTTGAAATTGTGAAATCAAGGGTACGATATCGACTTGTGGAGTTCCAACTTACCCCCAAAGTCCTGCTGACAGGCAACCCAGGTCCGCATTGGGTGAAAAATAGATTTGTCAAAGATAAAAACGGAAGCCCTGTTGTTTTAAAACCCAATCAAAAATTTGTTTCTGCATTACTTATTGATAATCCTAACAAAGACTTTGTTGAGCTGTACCGAAAAAATCTTGAAGCAATGAAGTCGGAATACGACAAACAACGCCTACTCTACGGCAACTGGGACGCCGAAGAACGTACAGGCGGAGAGTTCTACAAAAGTTTTGATACAGCTTTGCACATTGCCGAGATTGCCAACCATTACAACCCATTAGAACCTCTACATATTACTTTTGACTTTAACGTAGTGCCTTATATTACGGCTTGTGTGTGGCAAGTTTTCGGTAAAAAAGCCTTTCAAATTACTGAGTTCTGTTTGGAAAGCCCCAACAATACTACACCCAAACTTTGTAAAGCAATTTTGAAACATTTTAGAGAGCAACAAGCTCATTGCTATATCTACGGCGACCCCGCAGGACAGCACCGAGATACCCGCAACGATAAAAACGATTTTGATATAATCTTGCAAGAACTTTCTGCGTGGCGACCTAAAAAAAGAGTAGCCAGTTCTGCTCCAAGCGTGGCGATGCGTGGCGAATTTATCAATGAGATTTTTGCCAATAGTTACGCAGGCATCAGTATTGTTATTGATAAAAAATGCCAAAAAACCATACAAGATTATCAGAATATCAAAGAAAACCCCGATGGCACAAAGAATAAAAAACGAGTTACCGACCCAAAAACAAAAGTAAATTATGAAGCTCTCGGACACACTTCCGACGCAAACGATTATTTCCTCTGTGAAATTTTCAAAGACGATTTTCGCAAGTTTTTCAAAAAACCAAATATTCTACCCACTGCCGTTTCAAGACCTTTATCACAAAACGTGTTTTAACTATGTTCTTACAAATTACCGATTACCGAAAACGAATACGAGACAACGCTCTTATGCAAATGATTGAGAGCAATACCGATATTTTAGACACTTTGGAAAAAGATGCTCAAAGTTTCATAGAAACGCACTTGCGAAGTAAATATGATGTAGCTACCATCTTCGCCCAAACAGGCGACGACCGCCACAAAGACATTGTAATGATTATGATTGATATTGTCATTTATTACCTTGTGATGCGAGTTTCGCCGAAACAGGCTCAGGAAACGCGTGTCAAGCTATACGAAGACGCCTGTAAATGGCTTACTGATGTCCGAAAAGGCAACATAGTTCCCGATTTACCCGTGTTTGAACCCAACAAAAATCGTCCCTCTGGCTTCCGCTTTACTTCTAAGCAATCGCCACAAGATATGTTTTATTGATACAATTATGAACAAAACTTTATTTTCCAACCGAACTAAAATTCTTCGCTTAGATAGAGGCAGAAAAGGTATTCAGGAGTTTATCGCCGCTTGGCAATCGGCAGAAAGTCCTACGTTGCCAAGAACCCAACGCCTCATAGACCTCTACGAAATGATTATGCTCGATAATCATCTTTCGGGAGTTATTGAAAACCGTAAGCATAAAGTGCTTGGCGAAAGTTTTTTGTTGCTTAACGCCAAAGGCGAAGAATCAGAGGCAGTAGAACTACTCAAAAAAACTTGGTTTGATGAATTTGTGGCTTACACCTTAGATGCTATTTATTTTGGCTACTCGCTAATTGAACTCAAAGAGTTTGACCGTGAAGGCAAATTACAGCATATCGCTTTGGTAGAACGCAGAAATATTGTTCCAAAAACCAAAGAGGTACTTATCAATTCGTATGATACAAGTGGAGAAAAATTTGACTCCCCCGCATACACAGATTATTACGTTTGGGTGCATACAGGTTTAGGTTTATTGCTCAAAGCCGCACCAATGGTTATTTACAAGCGGTTTTCTATGGCGAGCCACGCCAGCTATAATGAACGTTTTGGCTTGCCTTCCATCATTGTACGCACCGACAGAGACGACGAAGAAAAACGCCAAATAGAAGAGCAGATGCTCAAAGTCGGCAATGATGGACTTGGTATTCTCTCAAAAGACGACGAGATAAATTATTTTCAGCCGAACGCAGGTGCTGATGCCTCTAAAACTTTTGAAAACTTGACCGAGCGTGTTAATTCTGAAATTTCAAAACTTATTCTCGGACACACCAAAGCCGCTGATGATGAAGCCAAAAACGCACAACAAACCTACATCAACAAAGAAGCCATCAACAAAACCCCTTCCGAAGAACGAGCCGAGTCGGATATGGTTTTTGTGCAAAATATTGTAAATGAACAATTATTGCCACGACTTATTCGTTTCGGTTATCCTTTCGAGGGACTAACTTTTATTTACAACCGCATTCGCAATCAAAAAATTGCCGAAAATCAAAAAACCATTACACCCGATTTGTTAAAAGTTGTTTTGGAGCATTACGAGTTGCCCGAAGAATTTTTTGAAAAAAATTTTGGTTTGAAAGTTCTGCCCAAACAAAATCAAACCAAACAAAACCCATTTTCAAGTCTCAATCACTACCAAAATTTATACCACCTTCACGACCAAATTGGCAGTTTGTATGGCATTGTGAATGGTATTGATGATGAAATTGCTAAATTGTTTAAGAAATTTCAGAAAGCCTACGAAGAAATTTCAACCAAAATATACACAGGCACAAAGCTACTTTTTGATAAGACTATCGCTAAACTGACGGCAACACAACTTGCCAAAACTTTGCAAATAAGTGAGGATTTGGAAAAAGACCAAGCCTTACGTTACAATATTTTCTACTTTTCGGGAGCGAAAACTTATCAACAACTCAAAGAAATCAATGCGAAACTTTTGGACGAAAACGGCAAGGTGAAGCCTTTTGAACAATTTTACAAAGATGTAAAAACACTGAACGAGCTTTACAATCGCAATTATCTACAAGCCGAATACGAACACGCCATCGCCTCGGCTCAAATGATTTCGTTTTGGAAAGAAAATGTCACGAAAAATCCAAATGTTGCTTTAAAGTATTCAGCCGTGGGCGATAGCCGAACTACGCCTCTGTGTCGCAAATTAGATGGACTTGTTTTGCCTGCTAACGACCGCTTTTGGGCTATCTATTATCCACCTAACCACTGGCGATGCCGAAGCAGAGTGTTGGTAGTAGATGAACGCCCTACCGATTTGCCTCAAAATCTTGAAAAACCCGATGGCATTTTCGCAAGCAATGTCGCCACACAAGGCATTATGTTTCCGCAAAAACACCCTTATTACGATAATATACCACAAAAAATTCAAGAGAAAATCAAAAAATTTGCCGAAGATGCTCAAAAATCTGATAAATAAACTCAAAGATGTGCGGAATCTCCCCAAAAACATTGGAAACGTGGTACTCGAACACAGCATCGATAACTTTCGCAAACAATCTTTTGACAAACAGCCTTGGCAAATGCGAAAAGACGGTGACACGAGCCGAAATTTGTTGGTACTTTCGGGAAAATTAAGGCGTTCTTTGCGAGTTTCGGAGGCTAATTGGCGTAAAATAGTAATTTCATCAGACTTAGCGTATGCCAAAATTCACAACGAAGGTGGCAAAATACCCGTTACTGCAAAAATGAAAAAATTTTTTTGGGCTAAATATAAAAGCACCAAAAAACCTCATTGGAAGACTTTGGCAACTACTAAAAAAACACATTTGCAAATCCCTCAAAGACAATTCGTAGGAATAGATGATGCTTTGAAAAGCAAAATTCAAACCATTTATTACGACACTTTTAACAAAATATTCAGATAGTTATGTACTCGCTGTATGCCGACCTCAAACAAAGATTAAGTCAAATTTCACTGCTCAAAACCATCACGCTTTACAACAATCAGTTGGAAACGATGGAAAAGGAAGAGCCGTTTTTGTGCCCTGCTGTTTTTATTAGTTTTCCTGAAATATCGTTCCAAAGCGTCAGCAAAAAATTTCAACAAGGAAAAGCAAGTATCACGCTGTACATAGCTTACGAAAGTTACTCTGAAATTGAAGAAATAGACGGCATAATGGGCGAAGAAGGTGTTTTTTTGCTTGCCGAACTAATTAACAAAGTTTTGCACGGCTGGCACAAAGACTATTTCGGGGCTTTGGCTCGCAAACGTATGCAAACGGCTAATGCTTGGGGCAATATCTATGTAGTTGCCGTAGAGTACGAGTGCGAATTTAGAGAGGACTCAGCAGGTATTTATTCGGCTTTGCAAACCTACAATCTTGAAAAAACAATTCAATTTTTGCCTTCTTTTAACTGACGTTTTGTTTTTACGTAAGCCTTTTCTGTTGTTTCTTCGCAAATGCCATATTTGAAAGCAACTATTTCTATTGCCTCAACATATTTTTTGCCCTTTGCAAGCAGAAAGTCTATATCCTCCTGCAATCGTTTGTTGCGTAATTCTATATTTTTAAGCATAAAAACAAGTATTTACTTGTTGTAAATTTAACAAAAAGGTGCAATAATTCTTTTTTAATGTTCTTATTTTTTTGAATGTAATTTAAGTCTGATAAATTTGTCTATCAAAACAAAAGTAAATACTTGCAATGTCACCCAAGACTTCTCATCTAAAATACTTTCATAACGCCACAGGCGATACAGCTACAATGCGGATTTACAAAGAGATTGGCGGTTTGAATGGTGTGCAGGGACAAACCTTTGCCGATGAATTAGATTATCTTTCGCAACTCTATAAAAAAATAAATGTTCGTATCAATTCGCCCGGCGGAAGTATTTTAGAAGGCTACGCTATTTTTTCGAGCATTGTAAATGCCAAAGTTCCCGTGCATACTTACAACGATGGTATTGCGGCAAGTATGGCAGGAGTGATTTTGATGGCAGGTAAAAAGGTTTTTATGGCAGATTATGCCAAGCTAATGTTGCACAACCCTCACAACAACAACCCTGAACCCGACGCCAAAGAAAAAAAAGTTTTGGATACGCTCAAAGAAAGTCTCGTGAAGATATATGAAAGTCGTACTAAACAAGACGGCAACACCATCGCCGAGATGATGAATCAAGAAACTTGGCTTTCGGCTCAAGAAGCCCTCGAAAAAGGATTTATTGATGAAATTGTATCGTATCCTAATAAAAGAGCTTTACAAAGTACCGAACAAAATGCTTCTGCAAAAGACCTGTATTTGTATTTCAACACTATACTGAATGATGAACCATTAAATTTGAAAAAAATGACCGATGAAACTAAAATCTTAGACAATTTCAAAAGTTTGCTCGGCTTGTCGTCTGATGCCTCTGTGAAAGAAGCCGAAGAAACCATAAAAACGCTCAAAGCCAAAGCTGTTCAAAATGAACTCTTGCTTCGTGAAATAGAAAATTTGCGTGCTGAAAATGAAGAGTTCAAAAAGAACATTGAAGAAGCAAAAAAAGCAAATGCAAACAATCTTGTTGAAGATGCACTTGCAAAAGGCAAAATCAGAGCAACGCAAAAAGAGCAGTTCCTCAAACTCGCCCTCGCCGATTTTGATTTGGCAAAAGAAACTATCAATAGTCTGTCGGGACACCCTCGTTTTTCAGAAAAAACTAATACGCTCGACGAGAGAGCCAAATGGAAACTTTCGGATTATTTAAAAAATGACCCTGATGAGTTAGAAAGGCTCAAAAACGAGGAATTAAGCACTTATATTGCTTTGTTTAAACAAGAATATGGCTTTGTGCCTGATTAAAATTTTGTAAAGAACTTAAATCTCAAACCATTACATAGCTTATGCCAGTACATACCGAAATTTGGACAGGTGAGGTCATCAGACGTTTTCGTAAGGATACAGGCTTTATGTCCCGTATCCCTGAAAAAAATGATTGGGTTAAAAATCGTGTGATTCACCTTGTTGATATAGGTGCAGACCCGCAAGTGCTTGTGGATAATACCACTTATCCAATCCCCGTAGTCGATGCCAACGACACTGACGTGGTTGTTCCTTTGAGGCATCTTGAAACTCAAAACACTGGTATTCCTCACAAATACCTTCACGGACTTAGCTTCGACGCTATCGCCGAATACACACAAATTCACGTGGAGAGTTTGCAGGAAACAGCCGCCGATTTAGCCATTCACGCCATAGCACCTAACAGCAACACCACAGGAACGCCAATCGTGCCAACAACTGGTGCTTCCGATGGTGCCGCCTCACCACGCAGACAAATCACCGTTGCCGATATTATCAGGCTTAAAAGACTTTTCGATGATTTGAAAGTGCCTAAAAAAGATAGGATACTCGTTTTGTGCCCTCAGCACGTAGAACAACTATTAAACATATCCGAAGTGTTTAAAGAGCAGTATAAAAACACTGGTTCAGGGGCAATCGTACCTTCGCTTTTCGGATTCGATATTTACGAGTATCATTCTGTACCCGCTTATACAGGACCCACAACAGCCCTTACCAAAAAAGCATTTGGTAGTGTGTATAACCCCGCCACAGACCGTTACGCTTCTGTTGCTTTTTATGCTCCCAGAACCTTCAAAGCAAGTGCCGAGCCTGATATGTATTACGAAGACGCCAAAACAAATCCTCAAACGAGGAAAACCGTCATAGGTTTCGGCTTATGGTTTGTGGCTATCCCTAAAAAATTAGAAGGCTTAGGAGCAATTGTTTCAGTACCAGTGTAATAACTTAAATCTAAAAAGGTTATGGACGAAAAAAAGAAAAAAAATCAGGACGAGAAAACAGAACTAAGCCCTGAAAATGAATTAGCACAATCCGTGAAAGCTATATTTGAGGAAAACAGCAAACTTAAAACCTTGCTTGTAACTTCCGACGGACAGGCTTTTTACGAGAGCAACAAATTGTATGCAGAAAGGCATCAACGCTTGAAAAAACTGAAATTGTACAAAATCAATAGTGATTTATCGGTAGAACTCTTGCAAGAACCTGATTGATATGCCATTACCTAATGTAAATATTGAGTACGAAAACGGACAACTCGGACGCACCGCAAGTTCCAACGACGGCATCGCCGCAATGATACTTACAGGCGTTGCCGTTGCAAGTCAGTTTGCTTTGGGTGAGGTTATCGGTCCCTTATTTTCTTTGCAAGACGTAGAGGCAAAAGGAATTACACCCGCCTACGATACTGCAAATGCTACCAACGCCCATAAACAATGCAAAGATTTTTACACTGCCGCAGGCGAAGGAGCAGAACTGTATTTAATGGTAGTATCTGAATCGGTTACGATGGAAACCATATTAGACCCGACAGGCAATTTGTACGCAACGAAACTGCTCAATCAGTTGCAAGGCAAAGTCAAGTTGCTTGGTGTAACGCGAATGCCCGCCAGTTACAATCCGACTATTACGCAAGGAATAGACCCTGACGTAATTGCCGCCGTCACAAAGGCTCAATTACTTGCTGTTCAAGAACAAGATAATCACCGACCTGTTCAAATTATCATTGAGGGCAGGGATTTCCAAGGCGATGTAGGCGTGGCAAGGGATTTTAGAACTGGTACGCAAAATAGGGTTTCTGTTCTGCTCGGTTGGGACTCAGCTAATTCCGATGCTTGCCTCGTCGGATTAGCACTTGGCAGATTGGCTCGTATTAGGGTGCAAAGAAACTTAGGCTGTGTGGAAGATGGCGATATTGGTTTGCAAAATGCTTGGATTGGTTCTAATAGACGCGTGCAAGATTACAGCAATGCCGAGCTGCAAACACTTTACAACAAAGGTTACATTTTTCCACGTAGTTATGCAGGACTGGCTGGCTTCTATTGGTGCGATGATAGCACCGCTACAAGCATCACTGATGATTACGCCTTCATCAATAGAGGCAGAGTAATTGATAAAATTGCTCGGATTGCTTATGATGTGTATGTGCGTGAGTTAAACAGAGATTTTGTCGTCGATGCCGATACAGGCAGATTAACACCCGCCGTGATTAAGGCTTTTCAACGCAAAGTAGAAAGAGCCATAGAGCAAAATATGGTTACTTTCGGTGAAATTAGTGGCGTGCAAGCCTTTGCGGACCCTAACCAAGATGTATTAGCTACCGATAAGGTGGTCATCAATATCAAGGCAGTTCCCGCAGGTATGGGGAGAAACTTTGACATAACTTTGGGCTTTTCAAATCCTAACGCCAACTAATGTATGATTAACGGAACTGAATACGCTTGGGAAGATATTGAAGTGGTGCTTTTGGGCAGACCGCTCATAGGCGTTACTGAAATTTCATATAAAACCAAAAAAGAACAGGTAAAAATCTACGGCAGAGGCAGAGACCCCGTCGCCTACGGCAGAAGTCGTAACGAATACGAAGGCTCTATTACACTGCTTCAAAGTGAATTGGAAGCCTTACAACAATCTTTGCCACGAGGCAAAACCCTTACCGATATTCCTGCTTTTGACATTACGGTGGCTTATGCTTACGAAAATGCTGTCGTAGTGGATATTTTGCGTGGCTGTACTTTTACAGAATTTGAGAAAAAAATGAAAACAGGCGACACACACATGGAAATTAGCCTACCTCTGAATATTGGCAAAATAGATTACAACGTATAGTATGGAACTTTTAGACAAAAAAGTACAATTTACGCCGCAAGAAATTGCTGATTTGGAAAAACAATACGGCGAGCTGACGATGATTGAGCTAACTAAACAAAATACAGATGAAAAAATGTTGTTTTGTTTCAAAGAGATTAGCAGGCAAATCATCAAAGCTGCTAATGCAAAAGTCGCTCAAACGAAAAATGGCAGCGATTTTATTGATGTAATTTTGGAAAGTACCCTTATTAACGGTAAAGATTACCTCAACAACGGCAAAGTGTATGTCGCTTTGCAAAGCAAAATAGAAGCCGTTGTATCGGGCTATGATGCCGAAGTGGTAAAAAAAAATTAGACCACTACAAAAATCTTATTGAACAAGACTACCTCAGCCAAATTGAAACACAGCTGAGGTATTATTTTAGATACACCCAAGCCGAAGTAGAAGCAATGAATGATGACGAATTGTTCAGTGAATTTGCTAAACTTCAATGGGTACGCCAAAAAGAAGCCCTCTCAAACCCTTTTTTGCAATTTAAGCCATGAAAGCCTACGAAGTAGTTTTGAAAATTCAGGATATGGTTAGCTCGCCTGTGGCACGAATAAGCAGTGCCTTAGGAGGAGTTTCTAATGCTTTTCAAAACACAAGTAACGCCGCAAAGGCTGCCGATAATCAACTTTCAATGTTTGGCAAGGCTTTTCAATTCAACCAAATCGTTCAGGCGGTTGGCATAGTAAAAGGTGCTTTTGAAAGTATGATGGCACCCTCTATGAGTTTTGATGCACAGATGAGCGAAGTTGGTGCAGTCTCGGGAGCAGTAGGCGAAGATTTTGCCAAAATGCGTCAGAAGGCGATAGAGTTAGGCAATAGCACTTCTTTTTCAGCCACACAAGCCGCACAAGGTCTTACAGAGCTATCAAGAGCGGGTTTTACGGCAAGTGATTCGGTGAATACTATTGGCAATGTACTTAGTTTTGCGGCGGCAACAAATATGGAACTTGGTAGAAGTTCCGAAATTGTAGCCAACACAATGGCAACATTTAGCATTAAAGCCGAAGACTCAGCTCGCGTAACCGATGTATTTGCTAAAGCCGTAAGCCGTACCAATACGACCGTAGAAAGTATGGCGGAGTCTATGAAGTATCTCGGACCCACGGCAGCTTCTATGGGTATTTCTCTGGAAGAAGCCTCTGCGGCAGTTGGTATTTTAGGCGACTACGGTATGAAAGGTAGTATGGCAACGCGTGCCTTAGGTACAGCATTAGGACGCTTCGCAGCACCCACAACTGCTATGCAAGCTACTATGGCTCAACTTGGGTTCTCAGCTTTCGATGCTAATGGCAAATTTATTGGGCTGGCAACTATGATTGAAAAGCTATCGGTAGCGACCAAAGACTATACCCAAGAACAAAAGATGGCTGCTATATCCACACTTTTTGGGGCAGAGGCAACAGGCGAAATACTTACGCTGATGTCGGCACAAAAGAAAATAATGGTAGATGGAAAAGAAGTAGTGATGCGGGGGGCAGAGGCTCTTCGAGGGCTTACCAACGAGTTCAATGAAGCCGCAGGAACTGCCGAGAAGATGTCTAAGCGAATGCTTGATAATTTGAAAGGTGATGTTACGATACTGCAAAGTGGGATTGAGGGTTTGTTTATCCGAATGGGCGACAGCTCCAATGGATTTATGCGTGAGGTAGTGCAGGGTATCACAAGTTTCATAAATGCTGTTACCGAAAACTTCCAATTCGTAGAACAAATAGCCGCCAGCTTACAGCAAGCCTTTTCGCCTATTATTCAGGCTATAATTAACGGATTTGGAAGCGTAGGCACCGTTGGGGATAGTACCAAGAACATAATGCAAGGGTTGGCAGGCATTGTACAAAATGTAGTCGCTCCTGCCATAAATTTATTTGCAACAATTCTTTCGCCTTTGGTAGAAGGTTTGGCGGTATTGGCTCGTTGGGTGTTGGATAATAGCAATTGGCTCAGTGTGCTTGCAGGTATTTACGGAACGGTCATAGCTTTGCAATGGGCTTGGAATACGGCTCTCACTGCAAACCCTATCGGACTTATTATCGGTGCTATCGCTACTTTGATAGGGCTTTTGAAAATGGCTTACGATAATTCCGAACTCGTAAGAACTATATTTGATGCTGTTGGCAATGCGGGTAAAATGGCTTTTGAGGCTATCGGAGATGCTCTCAAATGGGTTTGGGATAAAGTTATGGAGTTTATTGAGGATTTGAAAACTATTTACAATACCGTGATGGATATACTCTGGCTTGGTGATAAAACAGAAAGTAAGATAGCTTCCGTACAAAACTCTGTAGAGGGTTCAAGTCTTAAATTTGTATCCGACAAAGTACAATCAATGTCTGATGGCGTGAAATCTATGTTTGAAACCCTCACGGGCAAAGATACTATGCTTGGGCAAGCCATAGATTTTACGAAAAAACTCTTCAAAAAAGATACAGTTTCACAAGCGGCAACGGCACCACTTATCAATCCTGCGTCTAATACGGCAAGTTTGACACAATCGCAAGCGGCAAAAAAAGGTATAGATAGCGTTTCGGCAGGTGGCAACAAACAACTTCACGTTACGGTTAATATCTCAAAATTGCAAGCCGCTGAACGTATGGAAGTAAATGGAGCAGAAACAAACAAAAACGGATTAGATGATTTAGAAAGCAAAATCATTACTACAATTACAAGAGCCATCAACGGTGCAATACAATTACAAACGAGTTTTTAAATGGCAGAATTGAAGTTTAATTTAAACGATTTATATCAAGCTGTATTTGGTTTGAAGGGCTTGCCTTTTCCGCTTCTTACGCAAGAAAACGGATATTTTCGTGCTTTTGATAAGAGTAGAGCTGACGAGATAATTAGCTCAATTACGGGCAAGAAGTCGAGTCCGTATGTGGGGCAAGTAATGAACACGGTTCGCCTCAACGATATAGAACTGCCTAACGAGCCTTTGATAGAACTGGGACTTAGCAAAAATATTGTTATTACCGAAATGGTCAATTATGAAGGTACTATCAAGGAGAGTATGGGAATGAACGATTGGGAAGTAAGCATCAGAGGTATCATCATTGGCGAGGACGAAAATAGCTATCCAATCAGCGAAATTCAAAAAATAAGGAAAATTTGTGAAACTCGGGAAACTGTTGAGGTCATTTGCGATTATCTAAACATTTTTGACATATTTTATCTCGCCATCAAGAGCGTTCGCTTCCCTGTATTCGAGGGGGCACCGCACATACAACCTTACGAAATACAAGCCGTAAGTGATAGGATTTTTGAACTTTTGGTACGCGACGAACCTAATAATAATTAGGCTTGCAACTTGCAATTTCACTAAGTAGGTCTTCTCTTTGAGCTAATGTGTTGGCTATATCTTGTTTGGTTCTGCCTAAAATTTCATTGAGAAAGACAAAATTTTTTCCATCGAAACGAATTACACCATTCGTTAGTCCCTGTTGTATAATTTCTGTTACATTCATTGCACTCAAATCTATGCTTATCTCTAATTCTTTTCCTTCAAAAATTTTTTCGGCACTATTTTTTTTCAGCAAAACATTCACACGAAAGCCATCGCCGAGGAAGGTTTTATTAGCAATTCTTTTCAGAAAAATTCGGGTGTCAAAGAATTTGCCAAAATGTTTATCTCCGTATGGGTAAAAATTTTTCAAATTGTTGCGAAATTGATTGGTAATTATGCAGGCAGTATTGGCAAGTTTGATTAGTTCGGCTATTTCGGCAATGTAGTCAGCAACTTTGCGAAGATTTTTGTAATAACTTTTAGCAGAATAATTCTCTTCGTAAGACACAGAAGCAATGTTATCGATGAGGAGTAAATCGATAGTTTTTGTGTGCAAAAGTTTATGGCAGACGTGCAAAGGGCAAAAAATTGTTTTCTCGGGGCATAGCGAATACTTTTTCGCCCAAACAGCAAAGTTTTCGGTATCCACGACCGCCACAATGCCCCCTTCGGATTGTACGTTCTTGGCGGCACGGATACATAGATGCGTTTTACCAGTCTGCTCAAAACCTGTGATTTCGGTAATTTTTTTTCTTTCGTAACCCCCAAGCAAGAAAGTATCTAATTTTACAAAACCTGTTGAAATTCGCTTGTAAGGGATTTGAGAGGCTCGAACTAATCCGTATTGCGAAGCAAGTTGATTTATTTCCATAATTTTAGTTGCAAAATAAAAAAAGTTACTCCGTAAAATTTATGTGGAGTAGTTGTTTTTTTTCCATTGTTCCTCGAAATCATCAAAATTTTTTGCAACAATCGCAATACAATTATTTTCCCTCGCTTCTCGCAAGAACTCTTTTTGCTCTGCCGAGAGGCGGTCTTTGCCAGATTTTACCTCCACAAAAATCGCTTTGCCGTCGCTTTTTCGGTAGCCAACAATGTCAGGAATACCTCTTCGTGAGAATTGATTTTTCCGATAGCATTGCTTTTTAGCGTCCCATACGCCAGCGTTATTTTGTCGCCAAGCGACACAGCCAAAAGCGTTGAGGTATAAAATAATCGCTTTTGTAGTTTCGGCAGATGTTGCGGGCTTAATGCTCTCGAGGTTCAGTTGCAAGGGTTTCTGAGATAAGTTTTTGTTTGTTTCCTCTTCCGACAAATAAACATCGCCTCGCAACTCGTATTCAGCGACTTTTTGTTCAAGTCTTTTTTGAAGCTGGCTTTTTTGTTCGTTAATGTTGCGGGCTTCGGCTTTGAGTTTGGCTAATTCTACCGATAAATCTGCTATAACTTGGCTGAGTTGCATAAAAATTGAGAAATTTTGCGTGGAACATCATTGTTTAAAATAAAATCTTTGTAAAGCAATGCTTTTGCAGTATTGATATTGCTTGATTGCAGATTTTGCTGTATCAAGTTTTTGAAAGATTGTTTTTCTTGCAAATAGTTTATCTTTTTCGCCTCTTCTAAGGCTTTCCATTTTTCCTGACTTGTAAAATTGATAATGCCGTGTCGGTCTAAAAAGTCATAATAGATATGGGCAAGCATATTGTAAATGCCACAATCGACGTATTCGCCACGCTCCCTGCAAAGTTGATAATGGCTCATAATGCCTGTGGCTATATCTCTGTTGATTTCTTGCTGATTGGGTTTATTTTCGGCTTCATCTGCTTCTTTTTTTCGGGGCTTGGGTTTTGCAAAATCCCTTCTGTCTTTGCCTGTAAGCGGCAGCATATTAGTCAATTCTTTCAACCTACTCCATACGCGAGAGCCGTACTCCTGCTCTATTTGTTTGGGCGTTAGGTTGGTGGTGAGATGAGTTTTTACACCTGTCCAAACGAATCGTTCATAACGATGCATAATCACCTCTTCTACGAGGTTGGCGTTATTGCCGTATCTTTTCAAATTTTCTTTATCAAAAAGTCCTACCTCGTCAATCCATAAATCTTTTTGGTCGTAATGTTGTATAGCCAAAAAACCTGTTTCAATGTATTCGTTGGCTAATTGGTTGATATGTTTGTATGCGAAAGTTTTGCCTGTTTTGAGGAGCAAAAATCTTTGAAAGATTCGCATAAGCAAAGTTTTACCTGTTCCTACACCGCCCATCAGCATGATAGATTTTTCCAAAGAAAAATAATCATTGAGTTGTTCGAAGTCTTTTGAGTGGTTAAAATAGAGCCATAGAGCCTGTATTTCGTCTGCGTTTTCATCATCAATCTGATATTCCTGCACAAATTCATGGGCGATTTTTAAAACGAATGCCGACCATGGGGCTACTTGTGTATTCATCTTGATTTGCTGTTAAATTTTTATCTGTTTTCTTGGGTATAATTTCGTCTAAATACTTCTTTTCTGCGAGGTATCGTTGCGGGTCAGGTCTGTATCGCTTTTCGATGTGTTTTGCCAGTTGCTCAGCGTGTCGTATAGCTTGCGTTTGTTCGTGTTCCGAAAGCGTTTGCCATAGGTTTTCGGCGGCTTGTCGCCCAACTTTTTTATCATATTTTTCCCAAAACTCTTCAAAAGATTGATTTTTAGGCTCTTTGTTGCAAACTTGCAATTTGGCAGTTTGCTTTTCTGTATCGTTTTTTTTTACGTTACGGATTTGTGTTTCGTAACGCGTTGTTACTTCCTCTGGGTGGGCAAAAAGGTACTCTATTTTTTGCCAATCAATTTTATAGTGAATTAGATTTTTTGAGTTTTTCCTTTGATATACCACTTTACGTTTCTCGTGTAGAACGGAATTTTGTTCTAAAATTTTCCTGACGACTTTCTGCCGAGCAGGTTTCAGTCCTGTATCGGTGTATATTTGCTCCTGACTTTTGTAGATATACCCGTCTGAACTGTTTAGTTTTTCTTGCCAATAGTGCATTTGGCTTAAAAAAACGCCTACTTCCACGCTATCAAACAAAATGGCATAATCAGGGCAATAGGCGATTTTTTTACGAATTACCTCAGACATATTTTTCTGCGTAATTGCTTGTTGTGTTTATACCATTCCAAAACTTCGCTTGCCAAATACTTATTTGGACTGCTCTTGATGTAAGGCATCCCTTGCTTGCGATAAAGTGCAAGCGTTGAGGCTGAACATTGTAGCATCTGACAAACCTGCTCACCGGTGATGTACTCTTCGCGAAAACCAAGCGATCTGAACATTGAGGGCAGTTGCTCTTTGAGTATCAGGGTTACTTCCTTCGCAAAATCTTCGTCAGATTTGATGCACTCCCAAATCTTATTTTTGATGTAATCGGGACTTATTTCTATCATAAAAACAAGTATTTACTTGTAAATATTTTCAAAAAAATTATTCATTAGGACACCATTCATTAGCTATTTCTTGCAAAATTCTTGCGATTCTTATGTTGGGCGTCTTACCATTTTTTACGTTTTGTATCATAAAATCCGAAACATATTTTGCCTCATCTCCGATTTTTTGCCGCACTAAACGTGTGTAACGCTGTGGCAACCTGCCCTCAATTTGCGTCAGAATACTTTTGTACTCGTCTTTAATTTTATTTTTTTCGTCCATAGCAAATTTTATTAAAATTTTACTTGTAAATGCTTGTAAATATTTTTATATTTATTCAGTAATGCAATGCAAATGTAACACAAAAACAAATAATAAACAAGTAAATACTTGTATTTTTTATGAAAAAAAAAGATGAAGACCACCGTATCAACGAAAGAGTGGAATATTTGATGAATTTAGAAAATCTCAATCCTAACTCTTTCAGCCAAAAACTCGGCTACAAGAACAACGGCTTGATATACGATATTATTAAAGGTAAAGCCGTAGAAGGAAGTAATGAACGCAAAAGAACGCGTCCTGGACGAAAACTTTTAGAGCGTATCTCCAAAGTATTCGGTGTGCGTTACGAGTGGCTTATAGAGGGGGAACTGCCGATTTACGAAGCACAACTTAAAAAGTCGGATATTAAATTGATAGAGCTGCCATATATTGAGTTTTATGCGGCGGCTTCGTTTCAAGAAGAGTCGGGCAATGGACTGGAGTATGTAGCGAAAAAAACTAAAAAAATCATTCGTTTGCACGAGGAAGAATACTATCGCAACACGTATTTGATAAGCGTTTCGGGCGATAGTATGTCGCCCACGATTGCCGATGATGCTTTGCTATTGGCACGAGTGGTGGAAAAAGAAGATTGGAAATATATCGGAAACGCTGTCTATGCTATTTTCTACCGAAACAGCTACGAAGTGAAACGTGTTGTGAAAAACGAATTGTTAGAAAAGGGTTATCTTACGCTCATTGCCGATAACCCTAAATACGGCGAAAAAAAGATATTGGCAGAAGATATACATCAAATTTTGAAAATCGAGGAAATTGTGCAAAGTAAGGTTTATTGAAAAAAATTATTAAACATAGTTTGGTAGATGTTAGGTTGCAGGTTAAACAACTTTAATAAAATAATCTTATGTTTTATATGATACCAACGAAAAGAGGGCTCGGTGTTGAACTTTGGGGTTCTTATGAAAGCCTATGTATGCTTTATGATGTTATTGGCACTTTTTGGGGTTCTCATTTCTATAACAGATGCAATATAAAAGAAAATGAAAATAGAGACGATGCAATAAATGCTTTTTCGTATGAAATTAGGAAATGCTATCAAGGAAGTAGATTGAAAAGAATTGGAAGTCACTTTTATCCATCTGAGAATACTACATATTTCGGAACAAGAATTTCTTTCACTCATTTTCTGATCTCATTAAGTGCCTTAAAAGAAAACTTGAAATATGCAAAACCTGATAAGTATGAATTGTCAATATTCTTGCAGTTAGAACATTGGCTCGAACATGCTATGTTTAATTATGATGCCAATACAGCAGAAAAACTATTGCCTTTTATCAATGGAGCAATTGATGCAGAAAACGAATATTTGTATCAATTTTTACTAATTCTTAACGCAGAGTACGTTGCCTTGGGTGGAGGAAAAAGAAATTTTAAGAAATTGCCTGACTTATTAAAGGCAACAGTACGTGGTACAAAAGAATATGAGTCACTTGTTGAGTACATTACTAATATTGGTGTAGATAACGATATTGACCCAACTGATTTAATATTTGATTATAGTAAAATGGGGATATATGACAATTTACGTTGGTGATACTTGTATGTTAAAACTCAAAATACTCCGCATATTCAGGCAAATTTCGGACTTTTTGCAAAATCTCTATACACTCTTGCAAGCCAGCTTCAATAAGCACATCATCGCTGCTAAATGGTGGCAACACGTAAATATCGTGGCTTGGCTGCTTACTGATACCCACAATCGTAAAACTTACGAAATTATCGGCAAGAAAATACCATGCCGCCTGTCTATGATACGAAAAAGCCATTACGCTCGAAAGAAACTCTTCGTAGGAACTCGCCGAAGTAGTTTTGTAATCCAAACAGTGCAAGCCAAACTCATCTTGATAGACTAAATCTGTTTTGGCTTTACATCTAACTTTGCCGATGGTTTCAAATTCCTGCACCCAAAAATATTCTTTCTCTACCGAAACTTTTTTTGTGATAATGTGACCGAGTTCTTTACGTATTTTTTTAGACATTTTCATTGCCGCAAATCTTTCGTGTGGTTTAAGTTTCTCAAACTTTTCTGCTATATCTTCTCCTGCTAAAATTGCGTGAAAAACTGAACCGAAAAGAAAATTTGCTTCTTGGCTACGAGAAAAGGGCAAAGTATCTCCTTGCAAGAGCCTTTGCCACTCTCCTATTTTTGAGTTTGAAACGGCTTTTTTGTCAAAATAATTCATTGTTTCAAGGTTTCAAAAATTTCATAACGCAATTCGCCCCCGTCCCAGTCGGCACGTTCCAAACAAAGTTGTAAATCTTTTGAGTTAGCCCATTCAATTACTTTCTGAGCGTTTTCTTTATCAAGCACCGAGGCGTCAAAGTGCAAATAACGGACATCGCCCAACATACGCTCTGCGATTTCCAAGGCGGCGATAACTTTTTTGGAAGTTGCAATTTGGCTGCTATGAAAAGGTAAGCCGTCTATTTCCAAACCGTCATCAGTAAAGCGAATGTTAGCAGGCATATTAGCGTTGGCGAGTATAGACTTTTTTTCATTTTCCACGCTCAAAACAAGCTGATGGGCTTCTTGTGCTTCGGCTTCGTATTGCTCACAAAGTTCATACTCTTTGGCAAGTCTGTTAGCCTCGTCGATTTTGGCATTGATACTCTCGGCTTCATTGATTTGTTTTTGCATTTCTACCAAAGCAGTTTCAGAAACAGGTACGTTGCTACTAAGATAGTTTTGCACCTCTATTCTCTGTTGCTCAAGCATAGCGAGTTTCTTGCGTAGTTCTGAAATTTCAGCATCTAAACTTTGAGCCTTATTCAGATACGTTTGAATGGTATTGTTGTGGGTTAAGGCATCATTGTACTGCTTTGTAATTTTTAGCACGTCAATTTTTTCTTTGCCTACAAGATCCTCATTATACGGCTTGATACGAGCCTGTTGGGTTTTAAGCCGAGCATTAGCTTCAGTTCTCTTGCTGTAAGCCTCTTGATATTTACGTTCAATTTCGCTTGTATCAATACCCGCCATTTGCAAAAGCATTTCTTTTTGATTTTTAGGAGCAAGGTTTAGAAAGGTATCTATATCAAAACTCAAGCCTTTGCCGCTAAGTTTTTTCAGGATTTGAGCTAAGCTACCTTGTTCGGTTTTGCTAATGATTTTCAACTTTTGACCTGCTTCGTCAAAAGCATAATGAATAACAGAGCCGTCTGTAAGTTCTACTTGGCAGTAGCCTCGTTTTTCACCTTCTTTGAGGGGGCGGGGTGGTGTATTTTTGGTAAGTAGGTCTTGCACTAAACGTCCAATAGTACTTTTGCCCACCCCATTTTTGCCCATAACGATAATGTGTGAGCCATTCAGCGTGATGTCGGCTTCTGATATTGCTTTAAAATTGCGAATTTCTATTTTTTTCACTTTCATACATCAAAAGGGATTTAGCCCTCTTGCGAGGGCAAGTAAGAACTAAATTTTTATAGGTTTAACCGACCAAGAGTCTGACGAGAACTGATTGGTCTTATTTTTAACTTTTCCGAGATAAGTTACAAGTAAAGGCGTGCCTGCTTGGATATTAGCATCTGCAATTACACCGAGCAGTTTTTTGCTGGCATTACAAACTCTTCGCAGGGTCTCTTTGTCGCCCTGTTTTGTTTTCTCTACAAAAAAAGCCGTCGGTAATAATTTTTGCGTACCTGGCGATGCGATATCATCTACCAGCCTTTCTTGAATACCCATAAAAATTAGCTTTTTGCTCTCGAGCGGTGCGGTGGGTGTCCAATAATCTGACGCAAGATCCACATCAATTACTTCTGCCGACTCTAAATTATGAGCCACACGAGCGATTTGCTCAACGATGGAGAGATCCTCTGCCATCGGAACGAGATTTTGGTTTTCTTTTCCTTGATTTTCCATTTTTTTTCATTGATTTTATGCTACAAATATACAAGTAAATACTTGCAAAAAAAGAAAAAAATAATTTTTTTTCAAATTTTTATTAAAAACCCTTTTATTTACAAGTAATAACTTGTAATTTTGTATAAAATATTTAAAGTGCTATGATAAGTAGCGAAAAAAGCCTTTGGCTGATGATGGCTTGGAAAAAAGCGAATCGACAGGATTTGCTTCGGATTATGCAGGCGGAACGTGGTAAAGCAATCGCAGTTTAACTTGTTGTTCCAATTGTAACTAAAATCAAGATTTTGCATGGTTGTAAGCGTTTTTGTTAAAAATGTGTGCGTATGCAGACGCACCCCTGATGGTTTTAAAGTAGTTCGTTAGGTTTTATGCCGTAGTTTGCTAAAAATTTTGCCGCCCTCGCTTTAATTTCTTCTATGAGTTGATAAGGACAACCTTCTGCACCGTGTGCAAAAAAAATTGTTCGGAAAAAATCTACCGCTTGGTCGTTATCCCAAAAATGCTGTTGATATAATTCCTCAGGCGTGTATTTATCAAGCAATACTTTTTTGAAAGTATCCATATTGTCGTAGATATAATCACAAATCAAGTGGTCGGGAATATCGATGTACAAAGACAACTTGTATTTGTAAGCGTCTCGTTCAAACGTAGGAGCATCAAGACCATTGCCTTTCCGCTCCTGAACTTTTACATATGCTTTTTCTTTCATAAATTTAAAATTTTAGGTTAATACTTGGTTGATAGCAGATAATTCACTTTGGTAATATTTGTAATTGTCTATCAAAGAATTTCTAAAATTGTGCTGAAAAACTTTACCAAACGAGGCTTCGGTGAGCTGAAGAGCCTTTTGCAAAAATTCCTTTCTTTCTCGCAAAATGTCTATCAAGACTTGTATTACGCTTTCGGGAGCATTTGCCTTCCTGAGTGCCTCCACCTCTGCCACGATTGCAGAGGCAGGGGCGTATTGTATGTTATCGGTGGTGAGTATCATATTGAAATTCGTTTATTTGTTCCCATTCGTCTTCGTTCAGGTAGTCTGTAATATCGTGGTTTTGCCAAAACACGTGACCATTGCTACATTCAACCTCTATTTGAATCTCGCAATCGGTTACAACCCAGCCTGTTTCGGGATAACATTTTTGAAGCTCATCGGAAATTTCGGGCAAATCGCTAAATATTGCCGTTGCGTCTTTATCATTCAAGCTAATCTGCTTAATATCGATATGATATTCGCAGTAGGGGGCGGTCCAATAATCTCCTTTGTCTTCTTCTATCCAAGCCTTAGCGGTTATTTGCAATATTAAAACTAATGGCATCATACTCGTAATTACTTGTTTTTAAGGTTAAATTTTTTTAATGTTAATGATGTTTTCCAACAAAGCCATTCGGTAGCCGTTGTCGGTTTCGGACCAAAACAGCAGGTGTTGTTCTTTGATTTTTGCAAAACTTGCCACCCTCTTTGTGATTTCGCCTGTGCTTTTCTTGACAAACTCAATCTCAAATTTTTCGTTTTTTACCAATTTCCAAGCCATTTTCAAGGCTTTTGCAAAACTAATGGCACTTTCCTTCACAAGTTGCCAAGCGGTTTTGAATACTTTGCTTTTCATATCTTTATCGTTTAAGTTTATGCTACAAAGATATACAAAGTTTTTTAATTATACAAGTATTTACTTGTATTTTTTTACAAAATTTTTAGAATATCTAAGTATTGCTTCGTAAGCGTGATTTTCGCCAAAAGTACATAGTACCTTTCCTTATCAGCTGGGGTGTGTATGCCTTTTTTGAGCAAACGTCCCATTTCTCGTTTGTAGTCGGCAAGGGTGCTTCCTAAGTACGAAAGCACCCGATTGCGATAAACATCATCAGACATCGTCAGGGTGAGTTTGATAGCTGGCAATCACTTTGTAGATACTCTTAATATCCTCGGCGTATATCTTGCAAACACCGCAACGATAATCGTCGTTATACGAGTAAGGATGAAGCTCAATGTATCCCTCACTAAAAGTTTGTTTCTTGATAACGCCGACCGCCTGAAATCCATTCGCATAATTCACAACGAAAATAGCATTTAATGCATATTTCCAATCCACAGGCTCCACAGGCTGCAATACAAGCCAACTATTTTGTCTGATACGAGGTCGAAGGTTTATACCCTCATAAAACATCATTGTTTTGCCCTCTAATTCCAAAGCCAAACTTTCCATACTACACCTCCTTCCCTTTGATGTTTTCAATACGTTTAGCCAAAGGCTTGTATCCTTCCAAAACCTCAGCGTTTATCTCAAACAAATAGTAATGCAGTAAATTTCGCATTACACCTTCTACCATTACGCATTTGCGTTTTTCGACCAAAACGCCTAACTTCTTTAACTCACGACGGCATCGCTTCTGCTTGCCCTCAGAGAGACCCGTATATTCTTTGATGGATACACTCGATATGGCACGCCAACCCTTCGCATCAGGAGTTACGGATTTCAAAACCAAATAGAAAAGCGTTAGCTCAGCACCAAGACGATTTAATAAATAGTTCGGTAGTTGCAACATCCCCGAACGCAATCGCTTCTCACACTCAATAAAATATCGCCTTACTTGCCTGCCCTTCTCGCTGCGTTGCAACATACTAATCTCCTTCGCCGTGTCAAGTGTTAAGGCGTAGTCTATACTTGGACGACCAAGTGTACTTTTCCTCAAAATTGGGGAAAAGTCTTGACCTTGTTCGAAGCCATAATCGAACATTCTTTTGCACCAATCTGTAAAGTCGGTTTTTACGCCTAAGAAATCATATAAATCTCTTGCGGACACCACTTGTGAGCCTTGCTCGTTAGTGGCAACGGTGGGGAATTTTGGGACTTTCTGCATTTTTTTAAAAATTAATTGCCAAGAATTTTACGGCTGCAGAAAGTCCACGTGGTGAATTTTGCGTTTCTTAAACGCTCCGTAAAACCTTGGCAAAGGTTTTTAAATATGTACCATTTGGGCGGAAAGGCTACAAAATAGCACAGCCACGCACAAGTCTATGGAATAGGTTTTGCGTGGCATTCCGACCACGTAAACTTTCTGCAATACAAAATTGCAAAAGTTTATTGAGATTTGCAAATTTTTTTTTAAGTTTTTTTTGAAAATTTTTCGCGTAGTCGGTGAAAATGGTTAAATTACCCTGAGCTGTCGATCTTTTTAGGACGATAGCTTCGTAGTCTTTTTGGTCGGTCTTTTTTGTCCGACCAATATTTCTTAATCTATACTCTTTTTGAGACCGTCTAAGTTTTTTTATTTGCACGTTTTTTTTGCTATATCAGCAAGGGGTTCTATACTTTTTTTAACGTTTGGAATAGTAGGGTGTTTATCCCATATTTCGTCTATGGGTTGTGCTTTTTGTTGAGCTAAGCCGTTAAGGGCGTATATTTTGCCGTTGGCATAACAGAAAAGCATATCGTTTTCGCAAAAAACTTCACAATTATTTACTGTGAGTGGGTAATTTTCGCCCAAATCGGAACGGCTTACGCTAATTCGGTTATGTTTTGCTTCCGTTTTTTGTTCATTGGTTTCTTCTTGTTTTTTTTCTCTTTTAGGCATGAGAATTGCCAAGAACATCAAAAATCCGATAATCACGAGTATTTTTCTTCTCCAGTCGAGGTTTTTCCAAAAATTTTTCATAAGATTTGGGGTTTTAAGTTTAGCATAAAAATACTTAAAAATCAAAAAATTACAAGCAAAGCAAACTCGGAATTTGCGGGGTTGCTTTTTGTTTTTTTGTTAAATACTTGAAAATCAATATTTTATAGAGTTATCCACACGCAACCTCGCAATTTGCTGAATTGTTTTTAAAATTTAAAAGTGTTTTTAACTTGCTGATATTCAGTTGGTTACAAGCAAAGTAATCTTGCAATTTGTATAATTTAATGATTTTCAAGCATTTGCGAAAAGCAATCTTGCAATTTGGCAGGTTGTCTAAACTCCCATTTTGGCGGATCCATCATAATATATATCATAAGATTATAATACAGTATACACTAGAGAGAAAAAATTTTTTTGGTGTGTGTTTTTTGAAAAAAAATTTATGAAAAAAAGTAAGGGAGAAAATTCGTTGTGAGGGGAGAAGAAAAAGGTATTGAAACAAAAACGGAGTATAATCTTGCCCGACTTTGAAAATCAAAGTTTATTTTGAGTAGTCAAGTTATTAGGCAACTTTTTATCAAAAGTGCAATCATTCTTTTTCGTGCCGAAAATGGTAGAAAAATAGCCTACAATACACTTATTTTGTAGTAAGTGGATAAAAGGCTTATGAAAAACGTTGCTGTTTTACAATCTTTTCTTAATCAATATTTCGGCAGTAGCTTAGTGGTTGATGGTGTAATGGGCAACAAAACCCAAACCGCCTTAGACGAGGCAACGCCAAAACTTTTGAAACAAGTAGCCAAATTTGCCTTTGTGCCTAATTATACGGGCTTTTTGGCTATACGTACTAAGCAAGAATTTGACAACACGGCAACAGATTTCTTGCTTTATTTTCAAAACGGCAAAATTGCTGAAATAATGCCTTGTTCTACGCGTGCGGGCGATTTTTGGGTGTTTAATCCCATTACCTATGGAGGTGTTACAGGGACAGCAGTTTTAGCCGAAGGCTTTTACCCAAACACTTGGCAGGCAACGTGGCAAAACAGGTTCGGCTTTAAAAGCGTGGAACTATTACAAATTAAACCTGTACGGATTTGGCGGGACGGCAACCGAAACCGAAACATAGATAAAAGCGTAAGTCAAACGGGAATGTTTGGGATAAATATTCACACGGCGGGTTGGAATAATATTATAGATAGGTGGTCGGCGGGGTGTATTGTTGTGCCTAAATCGTTTTGGGATGAGTTTGCTCAAACGCTCAAAATCGGCAGCTTGTATAGTTTGGTTCTTTTAGAATTGCAAGAAAAATGACTTTGGAAGAAGCAACAAAATGGTTTTTGATAATTGCCTCTATCTTAGGGCAAATTATAGCGGTGTTTGTCGCTTACGGAAAGTTTGTCGCAAAAGAGGTGAAAGACGCCCAAGAAATAGCCGACGTAAAAAACAGGCTTGAAAAACTCGAGCAAGGCAAAGAAATTGCCAAAAAAGACTACAAAGAACTTCACGAAAGCATCAAAAAGCTATCGGATATTGTAGAGGAGCTCAAAGACGTAGTCGCACCTTTTCAGCAATTACGCGACGAGATGTTTAAAGATACACTTTCAAAATTTCGCAGACAATAAAATTTCAAGCTATGAACTTTTTTAAAATATTTTGGAAACGACTTTTTAAAGATACGCCTTCGTTTTTTCGCAAGTTACAAGTGTTTTTGTTGGCACTATCGGCGACGGCTGCGGTCGGTTTGGCGTCCATAGAACAAATGCCCAAGTGGGATTGGCTTGATGATGCGTTCAGAATAGGTATTTTCTGCGGACTTTTCGGCACTTTCCTCGCCCAACTTACTGTCAAAAATCCACAAGATTTAGAAAAATGAAACTTGTTTATGCTTTTCTGATAATCTGCTTTATAGCGATTGTTTCGCTGATTTTACTTTGCAACAATTTGCAAAAAAATAACGAAACGCTAAAATATAAAAATCAAGAGTTGCAAATAGAACTTAGATTTTACAGGCTAAAATACCACGATGAAAACTTGCAAAAACAAATACACGCCGACACTGCTAATCTTCGCCGTGCTGTTGAGTTTTTCGGCAAATTCACAGACACCCTGCCAAGATAGTTTGAGGCTTGCTATGCAAAACGGCAGGGTTTTGGTGCGAAATATTGCCTTACGCGATAGTTTATTGGCGGTTAGGTCGCAAACCATCAGGGTTTTGGAATATCAAAGCAAGTATTATTTAGTTCAGAAAGACAGCTTACTACAAAGTAACTTACTGCTTAGTAATAAATTGAAAAAACGCAGAAACGAAAGAAATGCCTTAGGCTTTTTGTTTGTAGTTGTCGTAGGAGTTTTAATTGTGCTATAATGTTCATTTTTGAGTGTGAGTTGCAAATCGGTAAATTTACCTTAGATGCTTTCAGTAGTGCAAAAATCATCAGTAGCCGAACCCTCGGCGATACGGCTAAAATTGTTCTTGGCGATATTGGCAGGAAGCAAAAATTCAGAGAAAGCGTAAAAGTAGGCGATAAGGTACTTTTACGAATGGGCTACAAAGGCTATCCGATGCGAACCGAATTTGAAGGGTATGTGTCTGAAATTAGTCCAAATGTTCCGTTTGAAGTAGAGTGTTTGGACGAAATATTTATGTTGCGGCGTGAGGAACTGCGAAGTCCGAAGGGCAAACTCGGTATGAGTTGGAAAAAAACTACACTCAAAGAGGTTTTGCAATACACCACACAAGGCTACACGATAGAAATGAAAGATATTCCTGATGTGGTGCTTTCGCCATTTGTGATTGAGCCTTACGCTAATAAGGCACAAGTTTTAAAAGCCTTAAAGGAAGAATACGGCTTTGATGTGTATTTCAGAGGAAATAAACTTATCTGCGGACTTGGCTATACCGAAATCATCAAAGAAGAGCCTATCTATCATTTGCAAAGGAATGTAATTGAAACTGATTTAGTCTATCGTAAAAAAGAAGATACGAAAATCAAACTCAAAGCTATATCCATTCAAAAAGATAATAGCAAAGTAGAAGTAGAAGTAGGCGACAAAGAAGGCGAACAACGCACCTGGTATGCTGAAAGTCCTATTGTAGAAAAAAGCAAAGAGAAAATTAAGGAAAAATTAAAGATTTTGGCATTGGCACAACTGCAAAAATACAAATACGAAGGCTATTCGGGCAAGATAAAAACCTTTGGTGTGCCGT
The DNA here is from genome assembly GCF_053497555.1 of Raineya sp. Lineage (NCBI taxonomy): Bacteria > Pseudomonadati > Bacteroidota > Cytophagia > Cytophagales > Raineyaceae > Raineya > Raineya sp. Next base: position 57,831 of record NZ_JBRCWE010000051.1, read on the forward strand.
ATGCAACGCATAGTATGGTTGCTGAAATTCGTGATGATATGTTCCCTGAAAGAAAAGGAAAATATTTTATTGAGGAGGTAGAAACGGAAGTATCTGTTTCAGGTGGTTTTAAGCGTACAATAACTTTCGGCAAAAGGGCTTTGTAATGGAAACAAAAGCAGCAGAACGTCTTGTAGCGGCAATCAAAAAAGTAAGCAATGCAAGTGCGACACTTGCGACAGGCAAAGTCGTAAGTATTGACGCAGAAACGCACACTTGCGACATAGAACTTGACTCAGAAGGAGCAGATATTTTCGGTGTGCGTCTGCGTGCTGTCGTTGATGACGCTAACGGATTGATTCTTGTGCCAAAAATTAACAGCGAGGTCGTAATTGCAAAAATTAACACTTCGCAATGGGTGGTTGTCGCAACAGCTGAATTGGAGAGTATTAAAATTCTAATTGGTTCGCAAACTTTGATTATTGACGAAAACGGCTTTGTATTCAATGAAGGCAACCTCGGTGGTCTTGTGAAACTGAATGATTTAGTAAGCAAGCTGAACGCCATTGAGAACAAAGTCAATAGCATTATTAGCCATTACAATTCGCATAACCACGCACACCCGCAAGGACCGACAACAGGCTTACTTGTGCCTTTTTCAGACGGAAATTTGACGCTCACGCAAAAAAGCGACTTGGAAAATCAACATATCAAGCAATGAAAGACATCATATTAGACGAAAATACCGACTTGATATTTCTGAATGGCGACTTTAAAATATTTGAAAGCACTTTGCAACATCAAAAGTTATTGCTATTTACGGCAAAAGGTCATTGGAAACACGCTCCCGAAGTCGGTGTGGGCGTGGAAAATTATTTTTTAAATGAAAACTATGCAGGTTTATTGCAGGAAACACGCAAACAACTTGTAATGGACGGAATGAGCGTTGGCGATATACAAGTAACCAACTTTGGCGAGTTACAAATTAAGGCTGAATATGCGTAATTACGTAGTACAATACCAACAAAGCCTTTTAGACGTTGCCTTGCAGGAGTGTGGCGATGTATCGGCAGTGGTGGATATTGCAAGGCTCAATAATATCTCTGTCACCGAAGATTTAGAGGCAGGGCAGGTTTTGTTTTTACCCGAAGCAGTAAAACCCGAAGTAGTACGATATTACAAGCAAAGGGGCATCGTGCTTGCAACGGATATACCACGCCCCAACCGAAGCCAAACGATTAGCTTTGAGCCGATACCTTCGCTGAATGTAGGCGATAGTGTGTTTTTGGTAGCGGTGGCAAGCAGTGGTTTGCCTGTAACTTTTGCAAGCACCAATCCAAGCGTGGCGGTGGTGGTAAATAATACTCTCACGATAGTAGGCACAGGTACGGCTACGATTATAGCCACGCAGGCAGGCAATAGCGTCTGGCGACCTGCAAGCGCAAGCCAGACGATTGTGATTAGTGAGCCTGTTGTTACAGGTGCGTTCAGTACGGCATTTAGTGAAGCATTTAACTGAAAAAAGTATGAACATAGAAGATTTTATTCAAAAATACGTACAGGCAAGTACGAGTGTATTTCAGCCGACGCCTCCTGCCAACATTACCGACGAAGATATGCGGATTTTTGCCGACGACATCAGAAAAGCATTTTCTACCGAAAACGTGGAAGATAGCACCAAACCCCTAATGACTAAAAGAATTGGATTTTACAAAAATAATTTTTTTACGGGCGTACAGATTTCTTACCATAGAGAAACCGAAAATATATTGTTCCTTTTGATTAGAAACGATACGGCGGTTTTAGACTTGTCGTTTTTAAGCGGCAACCGACTTAATAACACCGAACTTGTTAATTGCTGGACTTTATCTAATTTAGGCAACATTACTGAGTATAATATAATCAACAAAAACAACCTCTACGAAGGCATTAGCAGGGTGGTCTATACGGGTATTAGTCGGGTGGCAAATCGAATTATGCTTCCCAACACAAACACCAAAAGCACCAAGAAAAAGAAGTTTTTTGTTGAAGACGAAATCATTAACGATGCACAGGTTAGTAATCCTGACTTTTTCTTTTACTACGATTATGGCTATTTGTCTAATCTTGCAGATGCTTTGGGTGATGAATTTGAGGTGTATTTTAAAGCTCGCTTCGATGGTAGTGTTTATTTTTCAACTTTTAATTACGACTATTATTGCGACACAATGGAGGTGTTAGCAGGAGCGTACTATAAATTAAGCGTATGTATGATGCCAAAATATAGTGATGGTTTTCCTCATGTTTGGGCTAATCTTACAAGAATAGCAACCCCAGTAGAAAATTGATATGGCACGCACGCAGGTAGAAATAGAACAAGAAATCTTGCAGGCGAAGGCAAGCGAAACGGAACTATCAAGCCTTAACAGCGTCAGTCAGACGGCTATTTGGCGTGTGTGGGTGAGGCTGACGGCTTTTATCGTTAAGATTTTTGAACAACTATTTGACAGTTTTTCAGCCGAAATTGATACACGTATCGCTCAGAATAGGGCAGGAACATTAGCTTGGTACGTGCAAAAGGCAAAAGAATTTCAAAACGGCGACACGCTCAACCCAATGGGCGAATATGATACCATCAACGAGGCAAAACGCATCATTACAAGGTGTGCGGTGCGTGAGGTAGTAGGCGGGGTGAGTATCAAAATAGCCAAAGCCGAGCCTCCTGTACAGCTTTCAGCGACCGAACTGCAAAGTTTTACGCAATACATCAACAAGGTAAAATTTGCGGGGGTGGGCGTAAGCGTAGTAAATCTACCTGCCGAAGCGGTACTCGTAAATATTCAAGTGCTTTACACGCTTATAGGCGAAGAAGACGCAAAAAGCAATGTTAAACAAGCCATCAGCGAATATATCGAGAGTATTAGCTTTGATGGTGAGTTTGTATTGAACGATATGATAGCCTTTTGTCGTGCCAAACAAGGCATTGTAGATGTGCTTGTGAATAGTGTAACCATCAATGCCAACCTCGTAACAGGAGGCAGATATACGGCAATAAGTGGCTATTATAGTTTTGATGGAGATGATGTAGCCAATAACTACGTAATGACCAATGTATAATTACGATTTTAATTTAAACAAACTTATTGAGCAATACTTGCCGATTGTATTGCGAAAGCCGAAGCATTTGGCTTGGCTGAGGGCTTTGTTTGTGCCTTTTGGAGCGTTTAAGGGCTTCTTTTTGGACTTTGTGGCAAGCAGACGCAAAGAGGTGATACAAAACGGGCAAGTGGCAAAACTTGAAACTTTGCTCAACGATTTATACGATAGCGTGCAACGTAGAATTAGAATTACAGATGCTTCGCCTTCAAATTTTTTCGTATTGAGCAACACAAATGCAACGATTATTAGTAATAGCGAACCTATAATCATTCCTGACGCTTCGGATTTTAATTTTTCGGTAGATTTTGTTGTAAAGGTCGTGGGAGGCGGGCAAAGCAATAGGCTTGTATTGAGCAATGCCAACGCTACTATCATTAGCAATGATACCCCACTTGTTATCGGCAACGCAAGTAGCACTCCGTTTGTAACGCAAATTGCAAACACGGTTAAACGATACAAAATTGCAGGAAAAACTTTTCAGATAGATAGCATATGAAACAAATTAAATTCAATTCAGGCGGACAGCCTTTTTTTAACAGCGATTTTGCCTTGCAACAGGCAGAAATTTACAAGGCAATTGAACATCAGTTTTTGGATACCAACGGCTTAGTGCTTTCGGGTTGCGTCGTAACGGGCAACAGTATTAGTGCGGGCTTGGTGTATCTTGATGGCAAGATACGAGAGCTTGCAAGTGCAACGGGGCTAACGTTTCCTTGTTATATCAAATCAAGCCCACAAATAGACTACGACAGCCGTGTGCATACCGAAGATAATCAGAACAAAACCACAAAAAGTGAATTTAAGGCAGAAATTACAAACACTTTGCCTGTTTCGGGGGATTACATTACGGTTACGGCAAGCGGTGTAAATAAGCGTTTGCAATACGTACTTAAAAACGACCAAAACGGGCAGTTTACGCCTGATGCTTTCGCTTTGAACGCTGGGAAAGTGAGTTATGTAAGGGCAAGCACAAGTTATATTTTGAATTTAGGCACAAGTGCGACAGTTTTTACAAACTACTCAGAAGCATCAGACGATTTAAACGAGTTTGATGCAATTTCGGGGGAGTTTGTTGCGGCAAAGGCAGGGATTTATCTTGTTGCTGGGTGTGTAAGAATAGATTATCCGTCGGACACAAATAATTCGGCAGAGATATTGGTTGAGAAGTTTTCAGGTTCTTGGGTAACAGAGGCTAACTATCTTCAAGCGTCTGCATCAGTTACATTTCAGAGTGTATTTGCCTTATCTGTTGCGGTCAAACTGAATTTGGGGGAAAAAATTAGGGTAGCCGCAAGAAGGTTTGGCGTATCTACTCCTGTAAATACAAAAATAGAATTGTTAAACATAACCCGCATAGCATAAAAATTGCACAAAAACAAGATAGGCTACTCGCAAAAATAACCTGAAAAGTTTATGTTTGTTTTTGGAATATTTGTTTTTGATGATTAAATTTTTATTTTAAAATCTCAAATGCTTTTTTCAAAACATCATTAGCATCAGCCTTAGCGTATATTTGTGTGGTTTTAATGTCGCTATGCCCTAATAGTTTCTGAACGAATGCTATTGGCAAGCCAGAGTTTAAGAGATACGAGGCGAAGCCGTGTCGAGCTGAATGAAAAGTAATTGCTTTATATCTTGGCATTTTTTTAGCAATCGTTTGGTTGCCTCTATAATTGATTTGTGTGACTTCATCATTAAACAGATTAGATTGTTTCAAGGCAATGTGTAGATAGAAGTTCATTTTTTGATTCGTCATCATCGGCAGTAGTGTTTTCTGCTTATTCCTGTACTTTTCAATAATCTCTAAACATTTCTCGTTTATAGGGGTCACAAGTATTTTTTTGCTTTTGTCCCTATGGTATTGAATCACAGGCAGATTTCTTTTTACGATTCTTTTCTCGTAATAAATTTCTGTAGAACTTGCCGATAGTTGATTTTTGTTCTCGATCAAAAAAGTTGTTAAAGCGTCAGGATTTTCAAAGCTAAATTCGCCTAATTTGTAAATCGTTTTTTCGTCAAAAATTTCAACAGATGTTATGTTTAGCTCTGTCAATTTACAAAGTGGTTCGTAGGGTATCCCTGTGTTAAAACTAAAAATATAACAATCCCTTACTGCTTCTAAACTTTTTTTAGAAACAGGTATTAAATTTCCTTGTAATTCTATTTTTTCGTCGTAAAAAATTGTTTGATAAAATAGTTCCGCTTCGTGATAACTCATAGTAAATCTTTGTTCCTCAGCCTCAATCATTTTTTTTAGTTTAGAATTAGGAACAAAAAGTTGTGGATAATCGTCTTTGAAATATTTAGAAACCTCTTTAATTTTTTTCACCTCTACATTTATCGTGCTGTTCAAATATTGATATTCATCTATCAAATATTTTTGATATTTTGTGTAAAAATCCATTGAAATATTGTTGAGGTAAAGGGGGAATTTTTGTTTTTTTGAAAAATCAACGAGGTGTTTGCTAACTCTATTAAATATTTTTATCGTTGATTGGCTCAATTGATGGGATTTCATTTGAATATACTGCGAAAACAAATCTGAAAGCAAGATTTCTTTTGTTTTTGATACGTTTTCGTTTTTAACAATAATGGATTTTTTTTGTAAAAATTTGTTTTTAATTTCAAAAAAGTTCATTTCTCTTTTTTCTTCAAGGCTTTTTATTTTTTCTTCCATTATTATTTCTTTCAAATCAGCCTCTAACTCATCTAAATAGGCATTAACACGGATAGCTTCGGTGGAGTTACCCTTTACTCTATACTTACCCTTTATTTTTACATCTACACCTTTTATTTTTCTGATACTATCTCCGTCCCAATTTTCTTTTTTGCACGAAAAGGGGGTGTAAAACTTGAACTCATTTTTTGCTTGCCTGTAATGCAGGTATATTTTTTCTTTGTCTAATTTGAATTTTATTGTTGCCATATCAATAATTTTTTTGTAATTTTACGTAGTTATAGTGTAAAATCTTTGTGTTTTAAACAGAAAAAATCGGGAGTAAAATCGGGAGTAAAAATAAAAACCCCCTGTAAAGTGTTGAATTACAGGGAGTTGTTTCTGTTTGTTGTGGTCCCACTTGGGCTCGAACCAAGGACCCCCTGATTATGAGTCAGGTGCTCTAACCGACTGAGCTATAGGACCTAACTGCTTTTGTTTTGGGACTGCAAATGTAGAAAAAACAAAACTCTTTTCCAAATTTTTTCTCAAAAAATAAAACTTGGGTAGGCTCTTTGCTCCCAAGTTTTATTGGTATTTTTCTGATAAAAATTAGGGTGCCACCGTAACGTTGAACGTGATATTAAAATCCTGCTCCCCACCAATATTAGGATTATACACCCAAGGCGTAGATGCCAAATTCTGCGATTTGATAGGCTCGTGTACAAGCACCAACTGCAAATTTCCGCCCCCCGTATTGGCAACGGTAGTTACTCTGGCACGCAAACCCAATGGTTTTCCGTTTCTATCTTGGTCTTCGTACTGAAAACTGCTAAATAATGTACTTGAAAAGCCATAATACACCTGATGCTCGGCGGCTTCCTCAATAATTTCGCCCGTTATATCTTTTCCCCCCTCACCTGCCACAGAAATATCAATATCGTATGCCGTTCCCGGTTTTAGCGTTCCGTTCTGTATAACGGGCGGATTGCTCCCCAAGCCGTCATCATCTTGCCAAGTCATTGTTACGGTTTCAGAGCCCGAGCTAAAACGCACTACTACTTTCGTAATGAGTTCCTGCTCGTGATTGTGGTCGTGGTCGTGGTCATCTTTCTTGCAAGCACCCAAAAATACTGCTCCTGCAAGTAAAAAAGCCGAAAATTTGTGTAAATTTTTCATAAGAATTGTGTTTGAAGTTGAACTAAAAAGTATAAGAAAGTTGTACAATGAAATTTCTACCTATCTCATTGGCATAATACCGCAGACGATTCAGATAATCACGATAAATTGTATTAGCAAGATTTTCCACTTGCACAGAGGTTGTAAATCCTTTGTAAGCTGTGCTTGCTCCCACATTCCATAGCCAGTAGGCACTGGGAGCAGGCATAAAATCAAAACTGCCTTCCGAAAGAATTTGCTGTTTTTCTTCACTGCTGATGTTTTCAAAGCGAGTAGGCTCTACCACGCGAGGAGCATTATTTTGCCTTGCCACATACAAAACATTCACAAAAAACGAGGTATTTTGCAATTTACCCCAATTTTTACGTTCCCAAGCTATTCTATTTTCCCAACGCAATGGAGGCATATTGATAATGGCTTCCTTATTTTTTCTGACAAAAGCATTCAGATAAGAAAATTTACTTTGCCATTGCCAATTCCCTCGCTGAAATTTTTGGCTTGCATCTATTCCACGCAAAACAACATCTTTCTGCACATAACTAAATACAGGAAAATAGCCCTGAATAGTCAGACGAATATCGGTAGGCGTAGCATAAATGAAATTATCAATCCACTGATAATAAGGACTTATTTCCCACTGCCAAGCACTTTTCTGATATTGAATTGTGCCAATCCATTTGTAAGATTTTTCCAAAGCAAAAGGCTTATCGGGGTTGAGCGAGCCTTCTTCAAAAAGCAAGCCTTCTTGTAAATTGCCAACGCCCAAATGCAATCCTTGGCTAAAAAGTTCAGCAGTATGCGGAGGGCGAAGCGTAGTAGCCAAATTCGTTTTTAGGACAACGTTCCGCCATTTGCGGTACAAATAGCCCAAAGTAGCTGTTCCCCAATGAAACTGATAGTTGGGTGTAAGACGCACCCTATTGCGTACTACTCGCACTTCGGTATGCCGAAAGTCGTAACGCAAACCCCATTCTATTTCGTAAGCAGGTTTTACAAAGCGTTCTATCCAAAAAATCCCTTGCGAAAAATTGGTAAAATTGGGCAAAAGAGGTGTAATCCCTGTACCCGGTACGTTGTAATTATCTTGCCAAAGCGTGCTTGCCCCCAAAGAACCTTGAAAGTTCTTCCAAGCGTGATGTTCTAAAACAGCCTCAAAGGTGTGTGTTTGGAGTTGTAAAGAAAGAGCAGGAATAGTAGAACGTCCTCCTCGGCGTATATCAAACTCTTTTCTATCATTCCACTGCAAAGCATATTGCAAAGAAAGTGTCCCCAAGTGGTCAAGTGTAATTTTACTGCTCAATTTGGCTAAATAATGAATAATTTTCTGACGAGGGTTCTGAATTTCATACGTAAAAGGAGCAACATACCAGGGTTCAGGACGGCTGATGGAAACCGCAAGGTCATTGATATTGCCTGTATGTGCGGCACGTAAAATCCCAATATCCGCATCATAGCGACTGAAATAGGCTTCTGCTTGCCATTTTTGGCGTTCTATGCCCAAAGTAGTAGCAAAATTCAGTTCTTGCACCCCTGTATTGGAAAGCACATACGTAGGCGAATGAAAATCGCCTCCTCGCTTTGCCGAACCTTGCCAACGCCAAGCCCAACCTTTGCCAAAGGCTTTTTCCATTTGTAGAGCCAAATTTCCCATTCGGTTATTGCTATGCCCTATCAAGTAGGCTTTTCCGTGCAGTTTTTTTTCGGTAGGCAATGGTAAAGGGTTGAGCAACACTGCCCCACCCATAGCATCAGAACCATAGCGAACACCTGCCGCACCTTTGATAACACTCACTTGCTCGGCTGAAAAAACATCTATTTCGGGGGCGTGTTCCTCGCCCCATTGTTGCCCTTCTTGGCGTATGCCATTGTTGAGTATCATAATTCTTTGCGAGTGCAAGCCGTGAATAATAGGCTTGCTGATGCCTGCACCTGTATTGAAAGTAAAAACCCCTGTAATGCTTTTGAGCGTTTCGCCCAAAGTTTTGCCACGCAATAGCTCCAGCTCCTGCCTGCTCAAAAAACTTTGTGTTTGCGTAGAAAGAGGCTTTTCCATATTTCCAAGCACCTCTACACTTGCTATTTCCTGGTTATCTGCCTGCAAAAAAATATCTTTGTGGAAATGCTCATCTTTTTTGAGTTGCAAAACGATTTGCAAAGGCAAAAAACCTTCTTTTTCTAAAAAAATTTGATACTCACCCTCGCACACATTCAGTAATTCAAACTCGCCTTCGGAATTGGTTTGTAAAATCTTCCCCAAAGGTTCTATCCGCACCTGTACTTCTGATAAAGAAATCTTGGTGTCTTTCTGAAAAATATGCCCGTGTATGCTGGAAGTGCATTGAGCATACAACTTTCCCCACAAGAATACCCCAACAAATAAAAATCTAAATCCCATTTTATCCTGAACTCAAATTGCTTTTTGAAATTTTTTCTTTGACTCTAATCTTGGCAAAAATTCAACTTTGTTGCAAAAATACACATATTGCAACATAGTTGCAAATAAAATAGGACTTTTTTCAAAAAAATACCACAAATGACGTATTTTTTAGACTGGCAGTTTGCCTATTTTTGCTGTTGCGTTAAGCAGAAATATGAACACTATGCGAATTGTAATTATCTTACTTTCAATTACTTTACTACTTAGCACTTGCCAAAAGCCTGTTGGTACTTCTACAAGCAGTGCAGGAGAAATCAACGATTGCGGCGGACTTGACGACGGCAGATTTACCATTGGAGCAAATGGCATACGCCTAATGTATGGCTTTCCCATTCCTGCTTCTACCTCTCATTTTGTTGTAAAGGTCGGCGATAAGTTTGCCAGCAATTATGGCAGATTGCCCGGTGTAAAAAAGATTTGCACCACAAAGAAATTCAAAGTAGTAGGCAACCGCAAATTCAGCGAAATGGAATTCAAATTTGAAGGAGTTACCATTACGCAAAGGCTTATTCCTGTTGATGATCACTTGAAAGAAGTGGATAGCCTCTCTCCTGCTCGCTATTATCTTATTGAGTATGAGTTTGAAAACAATCGTACCGAGCCTCGTGAAGTGGCTTTTCAGCTACTCATAGATAATATGATTGCCGATAACGATGCCCCCAAACTTGACGGCGACGGCACTATGGTTGATGTAGAAACCAAATACACCGCCGAACACGTACCCAAACAAGTATTTTTGTATCGCAAAGCCCGCGATTTAAGCGACCACACCGCCGAAATACTTACCGCCAAAGAAAAAGCTGTAAAACCTGATGAACTCGCCATTGGCAGATGGCCTTATTTTCATAAAATTGTTTGGGATTATACCCCTTGCAACTGCCCGTATTCCGATGCCGCTGTAATAATGCGTTGGAACGCTCAAACACTCACATCAGGACAAAAAAGACGTGTGGGCGTATATTATGGAATGGCTCGTAAAACCAATAAAACCGCCAGTCAGGATATTATACGCCTTCAAACTACATTCACCGAAAGTGTTTCTATGCGACTTTTTGCCGATACGGCTTATTTTGATAACGCCAGTGCCGTACTTTCCAAAGATTTTACTACTCGCATTGACCAAATCTTGCAAGGCAGAGATGTTCGTAAAGTAATAGGTGTTTTGGTAGAAGGGCACACCGATGCCAAAGGAACAGAAGAAGCCAATGTAGAATATTCTCGCAAAAGAGCAAAATCTGTGATGGATTATTTGGCTAAAAAAGGTATCCCTAATGAAAAAGTCGTACCCAAAGGCTATGGCGAAATGTATGCCCTACAAAGCCCTGAAACAGAAACCAACGGAAATCCCAAAGATAGAAAGGCAATTATCATTATGTATATGGAGCAGTAATGCAATTGAGTAAGCCGATGCCTGAAATGTCTTGCTTCTTTTTTCTTGTGTCTTGCGTCCCCAAAAAGCATTGGTTTATTCAAAACATACTTTCATAGATTTTTTAGGCACTTTCGTCAATTTTATGTTGGAACATTGAAAAGGCTCTTTAACTTTGCTCTCACATAAAGCAACAGAAAAGATAAGTGTTTTGTAGTTAAAAAAGTGGCTTTCATTTTGGAAGTCATTTTTTTGTTCTTTAATGCTTGCTAAAAGTTTGCAGTAGTCCTTTCAAAAGTATCTAACAATGTTGATAACCGCAGTCTTATTTCTTATTTCAAAAAGCCTATGCAGGGTTTGGTAAATTATTTTGATAGTTTTGTAAAAACGATTTTCTACTATATTACGAAACAACTACCTTTGGAGCAAAACAAAACCTTTTATCAAAATGAAAAAAATACTTGTCTTTACCCTGCTCGTAGCTTTCGGAGCTATTACTGAAATCTTTGCCCAAGACAGAGATTTAAGTTTCAAAAACATTGAAGACTGCTTCATTGAATTTCGTACTGCCGTAGGCGGTTACTATGGTACGCGTGTGCTAAAAAATTCGGTAGGTTTGAATATGGCTACCATTGAGCAATATATGCGTGAATGGAAAGCCAACCGCTGTTTGTGGCGTGCTATTGCCGTTGCCGAACCCGATGATGTAGAATACAACCCACTCAGCAACGATTACCGACTTGTAGTACAACTACCCAAAGGTAGAGCCTTTTTTATTTTCAAAACCAATAACCAAGGATTTTTCCGTTTTGCCAAATACGAAAAAGAGGGGAATGTCAATTCTTGCCCTGCTGGCGTGCTAAAAAATGAATGTACCCTCTATGCTGATGTTGATATAGTAGGCGAGTGGGCTTTCAAAGATATTGCTTGGGTAACTTATCCGCCTTCTGTGAAAGACAAATTGTATGATGATAATTTTGTGAAAAAATCTTTGGAAAACAGGTTAAAATCTTTGAATTGGGAATATTTGAAAACTATCGGGGTAGTAGTTTTCAATGCAGGTGGTTCGGGCAAATTTGTAACCACAAACGGAGAAAATCCTTTTCAGTGGCGACTTTCTTACAACCAATTACAACTTAAATATCCCAATGGAGACTGGTTCCCTCTAAGTTTTCGCATTGATAAAAACGGATTTTTCAACCTCATAGATAGGAAAGACCCCGAAGGTGATGTTGGTTTTATTTACAGCAGAAAGTAATCAAACCTCCAAGAAAAAATAGTATAGTTTGTAGTAAAGACGCAGGAAACAAGATGCAGGAAACAGGATTTTAGAAAATAGATGTTAAACATAAAAAATGAGAGATAAAGCCCTTAAAAAGGCTTGAACAGCAAACCCTGAACTTTTGAACGTAAATAACTACAAAATCTTCTTCTCAAAGGACACTTCAGCGTGTCCTTTTTGTTTTTGTATTCAGTATAAAGCGATAAATGGCATTTGATTTTTTCAACATCTATTCATAATTTAGGGCAAACCTTGCTCACAATGGATTTAGAAAATATCAGCAAAGCCGAACTCATTGCCGAAATCAAGCGTTTGCAGAAAATGCTCAATGAAGACCTTATCCAAGAACTTCAAGAAAGCAATGCCGCTCTACAAGATTTATTTGATAACGCTAACGACCTCATTTTTGTCTGCAATGCCGAAGGTAAAATTTTATTTGCCAATCGTATTTTTATACAAAAATTAGGCTATGCCATTGACGAACTGCCACTGCTCAACTTTCAAGACCTTTTAGCTCCCTCGCATCGCATTGCCTACTTGCGACAGCTAAGCCGCTTGCTGGCAGGCGAAGATATTCCTAAATTTCAGTTGGTACTGCTCAGCAAGCAAAAACAGAAAATTTACCTCAAAGGCAAAGTAAGTATTCGCTTTGAAAATGGTAACCCCGCCGCTTTACGGGGCATAATGTACGACACCACCGACAAAGTACGCATTGAAGCCGAACTAATGAGCCAAACAGCTCGCCTGAAAGCCATTTTTGAAAGTGGCTCGCATATTATGTGGTCGGTAAATAGAAAAAGAGAATTTACGGCGTTTAACCAAAATTATGTCAAGGCTTTGCAAATTCAATATGGTATAAGCCCCAAAATAGGCGAAAATTTGGATAATTTGCGAAACGCCTTGGAAAAAGATGGCTTGCGGACTTTTTGGAAAGAAAAAATGAAAAAAGCCTTTACAGGCGAAATTCAACATTTTGAAGTGAAAGCACGCGATATCAGCGGAAATACCGTTTGGCAAGAAGTTTATCTGAACCCTATCCCCTCGCCCGATGGCACCATTGAAGAAGTTGCCGCCATTGCTCACGACATCACCGAAAACAAAAAAATCCGTGAAAGCCTCCAAAGAGCCAAAGAAGTAGCCGAACAATCTTTGAAAGTCAAAGAGATTTTTTTGGCAAATATGAGCCACGAAATCCGAACCCCAATGAATGGCATTATCGGAATGATTGAACTGCTGAGCCTAACCCCACTCAACGAAACGCAAAAAGAGTATGTGGAAACCCTCAAAAAATCGTCCCAAACACTAATGCACATTCTCAACGATATTCTTGACCTTTCTAAAATTGAGGCAGGCAAAATGCAACTTTTCCCTAAAAGTACCCACTTTGCACAAACTCTACAAAAGGTTTATGATTTGTTTTTGCCACAAGCCAAACAAAAACAAAACACTCTCATTCTGCAAATAGATAGCCAAATCGCCCCATTTTTGGAAATTGATGAAACCCGCTTTATTCAAATTCTTTCCAATTTGGTAGCCAATGCCATTAAATTCACCGAAAAAGGAGAAATCAAAATCAGTTGCCAGCTACTTGAAAGCCACGCAGAGTGGCAAAAAGTCAAGGTTAGCGTTTCGGATAGCGGCGTTGGTATTGCCGAAAAAGACCGCCACAAACTTTTTCAGGCTTTTAGCCAAATAGATAGCTCAATGGCAAAAACCCAAAGTGGTACAGGTTTGGGGCTGGCAATTTCCAAACAGCTCGCTCAAATGATGAAAGGCGAAATCAATTTTTTACCCAATCCGCAAGGCAAGGGCAGTATTTTTTATTTTACATTCCAAGCCCCTATCAGCCAAGCCGAAACACAACAATATTCCCCCCGTATTATTTGGCAAAAATTAGAAAAACCGCTACAAGTGCTTTTGGTTGATGACAATGCTATCAATCGGAAAGTAGCCTCCGAAATGCTCAAAAAACTCGGTGCCGAAGTCAAATCTGCCGAAAATGCCTTACAGGCTTTCGAGTGGCTTGCCAAAGAAAATTTTGAAGTTATCTTTTTGGATATCCAAATGCCTGAAATTGACGGCATAACAGCTCTTCATCATATCCAAAAAATGAATTTAGCCCAACAGCCACGCATTATTGCCCTTACCGCTTACGCAATGGAAGAAGACCGCCAGAAACTGCTTTCAGAAGGTTTTGATGATTATCTTGCCAAACCCATTCGTTTAGAAAATCTGTATCAGAAACTAACCGCCCAGCCCACTGATTTTTCCAACGAAAAAATAAATGCCAATGCTTGGATTGATGAAAACATTTGGAACTCGCTTATAGCCCTTACCAGCAAAGAAATGCTTTCAGAGAGTTTGCAAGAGTGCATCACGGAAACCCAAACACAAATAACTGAAATTTGGGAACTTTATACCAAAGAAAATTTTGCCGAAATACCTAAAATTTTACACACTATCAAAGGTGCAACTGCTACATTAGGTTTGAGCCGTTTTGCTGAAAAAACCGCTTGGGCTGAAAAAGAAATCAAACAGCAAAGCTACCCCCACTGGGAAGTTATTTTGCAAGAATGGCAAAAAGAGTGGGAAAATTTCCTTGTAGCACTTCATAGCCTATATCCCTACGCCCAATAGCGAAGCCAAGTAGCGAACTGAATTAAAATTACGCAGTTCGTAAATAGTCCGAAAGATGCTTTGCTTTTCTTTTTTGGTCAGGTGCCAGCTCAAAACGGCTCGCTCTATGATGATTTTAGAGGGCATAGGATATTTATCAGGGTTTTCAAGGGCTTTGTGAATTTCATCTAAATTTTTAGAAATCGGTACATACTCAAATTCTACTCGGTGAATTTGCGTTTTGGGCATAGCTCCCTGCACAAACTCAATGAGATTGTCGTTGTTGATGTCTTGCATATACTCTTGGTTCATATAGATACCTTCCAGCGGTGTAAATAATCTTTGGAAAAGAGACTGCTGAATACGCTTTTCAATGGGTTTGTTTTTTTGTGTATCGCGTATAGAAACCAACACCACCCCCGAAGTATTTTTTTGTATCCAATCTTTGAACACATATAAAAATCTTGCCGCTGTTTCTACACCGAAATTATCGGATATACCTGCGTCCATAATTTGCATTTCGGGATTGGAAGGAAGTTTTACATTAGGGGCAACATAAGGGAAAGTAGCACTCATTCGCAAAGCACTTAGAAAGCGTAAATTTCTACTATCTTGCTTTTCAAAAAAACGCAAAAACTCAACTCCTTTGGTTTTTTGGTTAAGAAAGCGTTTCTGAAAAAGGCTTGGCGTACACATATAAGAAACATTCTGCGGTGATATATAGAGCTTTCTACCGTCATTGACGATAGTAGGCGAAAGTATCATCATAGGGATAAGAGCCTTTTTTTCAGGTTCTTTATAGTCGCAAAGGGCTTTATCCATTACGCCGTCAGTGTTTTCGTTAAGTTGTTGCTCAAAAGCATAGCCGCGGTCTTTGTAATAAGTTCTGCCTTTGTAATTGAATTTTTGGAAACGGAAAAAAATATCATTCACCACCCAACTAAATGTAATAGCATTAAGATTATCGCGGGTGATGTTTTCATAGTATTCTTTGGCATAAATATCAATTTTTTCACCTTGTTGCTGTCGTAGATATAGCTCTCTGAAATACGCCGCTCCTACAAGCCCCCCCGAAGCACCCGAAATAAGTACCGTGTGGTTCATCAAATTGCCGCCAAGGGTGCTATCTACATATTGCAAAGTACGCATAGCCCAAGCCGAAGCCCTTTGTCCGCCTCCACTTACACAGATAAGCACCATTTTGGGATTTTCTTTTTTAGGAAATTTGGCTCGCCAATTATTCAAAATTTCCAATGTTTCCTCATAGTCTTTCTTGAAGTTATCATCATTTACGGCTTCTCGCACCGATTGCGTAGAATATTCAGGCTTTTGAGGGCTATCATAGTCAATACCATACACTTCGTAAGCCTGATTGAACCACTCCATTTGGGTAACATAATTAAAACCCAAAATAAAAACAATCAGGGCGGTAAATACCCAACGCTTGAACCAAAACGTAAATGCCCCTACAAACATAATGCCCAGCGTAAGCAAAAGCACTAGACTCGCCCCCGCAGGAATCTGAAAATAAGGATTTTCTTCAAAATAGCCCAAAAACATTACCACAACAAAAATCGTAGATTGAATGATGACGGAATTGATATGGTTTTGGTTAAACACTTTCATCAAAATCTGCCTATCAATACCGATAAGTTCCTGTACTTTTTTGTAGGAAAAAGGGTGAGCAAAATAGTAATCTACACGGATTTTATCGTGCCGAGCCGAATCGTAACGTTCTTTAATGCTCATTCTGACGATTTTTACTTTTCGCAAACCTACGTTCAGCCCTTCGGTAACACGACTTACCACTTTGAAAATATCCAGATTGGTAAGGTAAAAATAAAAGAAGAAAAAACTACACATCAAGAAAAAGCCTGCCAGAAAAGCCAAAACCTCCGTCCAGATGTTGCTTTCAAGTTCTAAGGCATTTTCTCGGGCGAAAACAACAAACTCCCACAAATACACCCCCAAAAAAAGCGTTGGGAAAAAACTATTATTGATACAAAACTTCAAAAATGGATATTTCAGATGCCCCAAGAAGCCAAAGCGGTGTCCGTCCCAAAGATAGCAAGTGATTTGATACGACATAGTAAAGCCCCCAAGCGTAACGCCCAAAATCGCCATACTCCACTCATTCACTCGGTTGATGTATTCGGGTTCTAAAAAAAGGTAAGATAGCCCTATCATACTGCCTACGCTATCGGTAACTATTCCAATGAGTAAAAGCCAAGCAAGAACTAATAGATGATTTTTACGTAGATTCAAAACAAGTAGTTGCATAGGAAAGGAATACCATACCCAAGAAAGCAAAGGTTCTATGAATTTGCTTTGTAATTTGCTTTTTCGCCTGATAATTTTCCTAACCATACGCCACAAAGTTTTTCAAATGGAAATTTAAGTTTTGAAAGTTTTTTTGCAAAATTTTGAGTTAATCTCTTAAATTTAAGCCTCAAAATACGTGCAATGAATGAAAACTTGGCTTGCAATTTTAACATTATTCATTACTACCGCAATATTTGCTCAAAAAAATATCAGTTTAGAGGATATTTTGCGTTGGTCGGGCAGTCAGACTTTTGATTTCCAGAAAGCAGAAAAAGAGTTTCAAATTAGTTTTTGGCAATATCGCTATCACCTTTCTAACAACAAACCCCGCCTAATGTTCAACGGCGATTTGCCTAATTTTAGCAGAACTATCATTCCCGTAACGCAAAACGATGGTGTAGAGGCTTTCCGTGAGCGAAGTTTAGCTACTTCGCTGGTAGAACTTTCTATTGCCCAAAATATTGCCTCCACAGGTACAACTATTTTTGCTTCCTCACAGCTCAATCGTATAGACGTTTTTCAGCCCACCAATGCCGTTTCTTACCTTGCCTATCCTGCTCTCGTAGGTATTAGGCAACCTTTGGGTAGTTTTAATGCAATGCGTTGGGAAAACAAAATTCAGCCTATACGCTACCAAGAATCACAAAAAAAGTTCAAAGAAGATGCAGAAATGGCAAAAGTAAAGGGTATGCAGTTGTTTTTTCAGTTGCTTTTAGAGCAAGAAAATTTGCAGATGCTGGAAAAACAAAAAATATTCAGCGATAGCCTTTTTGTGCTGGCACAAAAGCGATTTTCAGTAGGGAAAATCACGGAAAATGAGCTTTTACGCAATGAAATCAATTATTTACAAGCCGAGCAAGAACTCACCCAAGGCAGAAATCAGTATGAGTTCGCTTTAAGGCAGTTTCAGAGTTATTTCAAGCTCAACGAAAATGTGCAACTGCAATACCCCAGCGAGCTGGTAGCCGAAATAAATTTGGAAATAGCTTTGGAACGTTTTCGCAAAAATAGTCGTAAAAGCATAGAAATTCAGCGGAAAATTACCGAAGCCGATAAAGAACTTGCCCAAGCACGTGCCAATGCAGGCTTAAAAGCTGATATTTCTCTGGCTTTTGGGCTTTCCAAAGACGGACAAACCATCAGAGATGTGTATAGAAACGTAAAAGACCAAGAAAATGCTCGTATATCGTTTCAAATTCCGATTCTGGATTGGCAAAGGGGAAAATCGCAAGTGAGGGTGGCTCAATTGCAAAAAGAGATGATTTTGCAAGAAACTGAAAGAGAAATGCAAGAATTGGAACTGGAATTGGAACTGCAAATAAAAAACTGGTTGGTAGCCCAAAAACAATTAGAAATTGCTAAAAAAAATCAGACCATTGCCCGAAAAGTGTATCTGATGACCTACCAAGAATACCTGAATGGCAACACCAACCTAAGCGAGCTGGAAAGAGCATTTGCCAGCCAAAGTCTTTCACAACAAAACTATTTGAAGCAATTAGAAGCCATTTGGGTAGGCTATTACAAAATCCGACTACTCACGCTCTACGACTTTGAAAAAAATTTACCCCTTGATTGAACAAAAACATTTGCAACTTTGTTGCTTTTCTGTATATTTGCAACAAAGTTGAAACAATGAAACGCTTTTATCATCAATTTGTAGCTAAGTTAGGATTTTCACTTTCTTTACTTTGTGGTTTGCATTGCCTTGCCACCCCTGCTCTGCTTGCTTTTATGCCTGCCGTAGCCGAATGGTTTTCGGAAGAGGTAGAAATAAGCATTACGTTAATTAGTTTTGTGATTGGTTTTTCGGTTCTTTGGAAAGATTTGCGTTTGCATAAATTTGCCCCTCCCTTGCTTTTACTGATTTTTTCATTTGCTCTTATTCTGATAAGCCAGATTTTTGTTCATAGGCATTTTTTAGATATTTTGGGCATTGTAGGCATTGCTTTGTCATATCTTTGGAATTGGTACAAAATTCGCCAAGTGCGTATGTGTGCCTGCGTAGTAAAAGCAAAAGAGTAAAATTATTCTTTCCAACTTGGCTATTCTACAAATACGCAAATTTGTAAGTTTTGACATAAATTTTTCCCTTGTCTAATTTTGGTTTTTACGAATTTTCTATTTTTACCGAAAGTTTGAGGTATGCTTTTTCGGAAAAATGCCGTTATCGCCGCTGCGGTTAGTTTTTTTATTACTTGTATCATTCCGCTTTATATTTGGGGCTTTCAGATGCCTTCGGTTACGCTTCTGAAAAGTTTAGGTTTGGCTTGGTTTATTTTGCTTTTGCCTCAATTTTTACCACAGCCCCGAAAACTTCTCTGGTGGCGAACTTACAGCCTGCAAAGTGTGTATCTGCTTTTGAGCCTTGCAAGTTTAGGATTTCTGAAACGCTATGCAGAATGGTTAGGCTTTTTGAGTTGGGGCATTGCTTTGTTGGGTATTCTTGCAGGCTTGTATATTTTCGGGGCTATTGCAAGTTCTCGTGCTTTTTCGGTAAAAAAAATCGTAGGATACGCCTTTTTAGCACTTTTAGTGGGTAGTTATTTGCTGGGGCATATTTACAAATTCGCTTTCTCCCCTATCCTTCTTGAAAACTTTTCTGCACTGAACTTACCACATACCTATCTGGATACGGTGTATCATAGTGCTTGTGCCAAAATGTTTCAAACCTATGAAGTTTTTACAACAGGTTTGGACGGCACTATTCCAATGAACTACAATGTTTTTACGCATTGGCTTGGTGGGCATTTGGCTTATTTTTTTGAAATACCCATTCATCAATACTACAACCTCACGTATCCGATTGTATTTTTCGCTTTTTGGATTTTTGCTTTCTTAGAACTTGTACAAAGGCTTTTTGCTTTTTTCGCTCAAAAAAGAACTTCTACACTTACGAATTTATCTACTTCGCTTTGGTTTTGGGTAATTTTTTTGTGTATCCTTTTCCCGCTACCCGATAATATCTATACAAGAGGACTTTTGGGGCTTCATTTTGTGCAAACACACACCTACACCATTGCACTGGGTTTCTTTTTCATTTTTGTAGAAAGCCTAATTACCTTTTGGCAAACGGAAAGCCAAAAAAAGGTTTTGATTTGGTTCTTTTTGCCTGTATTTGGCTTTGTTTTAGGAACGGCTCACGTTGCTGTTGTAGTAGCCCTTACGGCAGGTGCAGGCTATTTGTTTTTACGAAAAAAACTTTTTACAAAATGGTACTATTGGCTTTGGATTTTGCTGATGCTGGCAAATTTAGTGATTTGCTACCTTTTTACTGCTGAAACCATTCCTTTTAGTGGTCAGGAAAAAAGCTACGAGGGACGAATGGAGTGGTTTCATTTTTTCCGCCAAGAGCATTTTGAGCCTTTTAACTTTTGGATAGTTTTTTATGGAACTCTGTATGTAGCAACTTTTCTTTACCTTTGGAACGAAAAAATTAGCCTATCAAATTGGTTTCGTAGAACCGATACCATTTTTATTGAACTGCTCTGGGTAGTTGCTTTGGCGGGCATAGCTCCTAATGTAGTGCTTGTGCTTTTTGGTAGTACAGGAATGTATTTTTTGAGCGTACAAAGATTTTTGGCGGCGGCTTTTTTGCTTGCCTATTTCCCTTTTATTCCTGCTTTAAGTTTTAATTTTTGGAAGTGGCTCAAATATCCCGTATTCGTAGGGATAGCCTTGCTGATGTATATGATGTACCGAAACAATTTTAATGATTCGTGGGAAGCAAATTTTCAGGCTCGCAAGAAAATTATGCAAATCAATGATTTTTCTTGGAAAGCTACGCATTATCTTGAAAATGTATTCCGTCCCCAACACCCTGATTGGCATAAGGCAAAAAGAATATTCAGCGATAGCTTGCAAATCAGAATCCAACAAAATAGCTACTATCAATTTATTCAAAAAATTGCAGAGCTAAACAAACTACCTGTTGCCGAAAAAGAAGAGGCTTTGTTGTATATTCCTTTTCATAAACTCCATTTCCCGCAGTGGGAAACAGCCCTTGCAACACAAGACGGAATGTATTTGGTGGGCGTTTCAGGACTGGCTCTCCTCAATGGTTTGCCTCCCCCCAAATATCCTGTGGGTGCGTATGGTTTTGGTTATTACGACCATAGCTTGCGTGAAAAAACTTGGACACAAGGTTTTACAACAGAGGAACTCAAAAAATTGACGCTCCAAAAAGGCTTCAAATACTTGTACCTTTTTCAGCCTGAAAAGCAAAATTTTGAAAAAATCACTTGCTCTGAGCCAGCAAGATAATGCCTCCTACAATCAGAAAAGTGCCTGCAATTTTTTGCCAAGAAAGTGGCTCGGAGAAAAAATAGTGGCTCAAAAATAGCACCAGCACAAAAGCAATGCTTGTGAATGGATAAGCAAAAGACAAATCAAACTTGGTAAGTGCGGCTATCCACGTAAAACTTGCTAAGAAAGCCGAAGCAAAACTACTAATTACCCAAAAATCCCAAAAAACCTCCCAAAAATATTGCAATTTCGCCCAAAAACCTTCGGGCATTGAGCCTTTGAGATTCAAACGCCATTTAAGAATTATCTGTCCGTAGGCTGTCAGTACAATGGTCAGGAAAATATACAAATAGCCCATAGCAAGAAGGTTTGAGGTTTGAGGTTTGGGGTTTGAAGTTTGAGGGGTTTGAAGTTTGAGGTTTTTGAAAAATCAAGCTAATCCCGATAATCCTGCTAATTTTTAAGTTGAAAATCCAAAGTTTTCAGTTCTTCATCTTCCAAAGCCTTTTCGTAGAGTTTGAAAATTTTATCTTGTGTATCTACGCCAATTCCCATAATAAACAAAATAGTGTGTTCGTTATGTACCTCTTCGGCAAGTAGTATTCCCTTTTTTTCTAAAAAACCAAATACCAAAGGTTTGTATTTAACAAACTCCTCTAAAAGTTTCTTGAAACGCTCATCAATTTCTTTGTAAATAGCTTTTACTTGCGAATTTAGAACTATTTTTTCATAAATTTTGGGGTGTTTGTGTTTGGCATATTGTAAGTATTTGAGAATGTAATACTTAAACTCCACGTATGCGTGATAGCTATCGTAATAATTGGAAAAATAGCCCTCCCAGTGCTTAGCATCTTGATACGACTCTCGCTCATAAAACTCTCTGCTTTCAAATGCTACCCAAGTCTGATGATAAAAGGCGTTCCATTCGTCCAATAAGCCAAAAAAGCCTATTTTTTGAGGCAAAAGAGCAAGATTTTTCGTATCAATGAACGTTTTGTAACGCTCCTCTCGCAAGTGATTGGGAATAATTTTGGCTATTTCGCTGGCAGGAAAAGTAGAGATAATTTCGGAAAAAATTTCCTTGTTTTCATCAAAATAGAAAAGCAAGTATTCTTTGCCTACTTCAAAAAGTTGCGGTTTTTCTTCCAAATACCTGAAAGCCCCACGCCGAGAATAATCGTGATAGATTTCGTGAATCATCAAGGGTATTTCGTGAATGATAATATCACGGTGGGTGGTATCGGTAAGATAAATCATAAAGTCCAAATGCCTACCGATATTGATAGTAGCCCCAGGCAAATTCACTACCGAATTGGTTTGATAGTATTTTTGCAAAAGATAGGCGTGTTCTCGGGAATGTACCCTCAAAAACTGAATGGCATACTTTCGGGCAGAAGTTTGAGCATTTGCAAGCAAAAAACCAAAAAAACTTATCAGAAGGAGCAAAACCCTCATATATCAACATTTAGCTAGGCTATGAAATTCTTATCACAAATGTAAAAAATAATTCTCTTTTACCCAAAAGTAAATTTGAGTTTCCAAAAAAGCATTTCCAACCACTTTACAAAGCGTGCCAGCAAACGAAAATATAAGATAAAGTAAGTGGCAATTATCATTATCCACAAAACAGCCAAATTGAATAATAAAGTGCTTATCGTTTCACCTGCAAATTTTTTATTGGGGGCAAAAAAATGAGCAGAAACATCTTGGGCATCAATATAAACCGCATTGGCAATGGGTTCTATATGTTTTTGCAAAACAACTAATTTTTGCTCACTATCCAGTTGTTTTACCAAACGAGCCACCGCTTCGTTATGATACTTTTGCCGAAGGCTCTGATGAGCAGGATTTTTTCGTAAAAAATCATCTTTGGCTTTTGTAGCCGCTTGTTGTTCTTGTTTGTAATATTTTCGGATATTTTTGAAAATCTTTTCAATTTGGCTGTAAGTACCTGCAATATTTTTAGCCTCTGTAAGGGCGTAAAGCGTAGGAATTTCTTTTCTATCTATTTTTTCTAATTCTTTGGTAAGCTCGTTCCGAATGAGCCAAAAAGTCTGCCCCGACTGATACGGATTGCTTCGGGCTTTATCCAAAAGTTTCTGCAATTCAGGCAAATAAAATACTTTTTTGTATTCGGCGGTTGCTATGATTTTATCGTAAGCGTACAAAGGTTTTTCGTAGGCATTTTCCTTGAACTGCACCACCATTAGAGCCTCAAATGCCCAACGCGACGCTAAAAGCTCCGAAAACCAAGGAATATGGTCTTGGGCAGAAAATTTGAAGTCGGGATTCACTTTATCAAAACGAATCACAATGCCCCCCAAAACAAGTTGCGGAATCAATAGTAGAGGTATCAGAATATACACCGTAACTGCGGATTTGAAAGAGTCTGAAATCAGCAAGCCCAAAACATTGGCAAAAGCCGAACAAGAAAAAAGCACCATAAAATACTCCCAAGTCATTCCGCGAATTTCTAAAAGGCTATTGCCTATCCATACCAAAGCCAGTGTTTGCACAAAGGAAAGCATAAAAAGCACCGCCACTTTGGCAAGCAAATAGCTATTACGACTCAAATGCAAAAAAGCCTCTCTTTTGAGAATTTTTCTATCGCTGATAATCTGCTCGGCACTCCCTACCAGCCCCGAAAATAATGCCACAATAATTGCAATAAAAATATAAGCAGGGATATTTTCATTTTCACCAAATGTATAGGGCTTATTAGGCTCGTGATAGCGATTCACATACGCCAAGCCAAAAGCCAAAAGCGGTGCTTGCAACAAATTGACAAGCAAATATTGCGAATGATTTACTTTGTTTTTCAAATCTCTTTTCAAAAAAATCCACCATTGCCTAATTCGGTTAGGTAATTGAATACGCTGATTGGTAATTTCAGCTTGAATGGGGACTTCATTTTTAGATTGGCTTTCCAGCTCTTTTTGATAAATTTCGTGCCATTGTTGGGGCGAGATTTTTCTTTTTTCTGTAAAGCGTCCATATTCATTAACAATTTTGGCGGAAATAATATCAAAAATTTGTCCTACATCAATATTACCACACTCGCCACATTCGCCTTGGCTACGGCTCACCTGCCTTGCGTGCTTACGAAAATACGGCACTGCATCAATAGGACTGCCATAATAAATCGGATAGCCCCCTGTATCCAGCACGAGCAGTTTATCAAACATTTTGAAAATCGTTGCTGAAGGCTGATGAATGACTACTATCACAAGTTTGCCTTCCAGAGCAAGCTCTTTGAGCAAATCCATAATATTTTCCGAATCGCGAGAAGAAAGCCCCGAAGTAGGTTCATCAACAAAAAGAATAGCGGGTTTGCGTAATAGCTCTAAACCGATATTCAAGCGTTTTCTTTGCCCGCCACTAATGGTTCTTTCCAGCGGCGAGCCAACTTGCAAATGAGCAACTTCCTGCAAACCCAAATCCCTCAAAACCTCTTCTACACTTTCCTGAATTTGTGCTTCATTCTGGCTACCCAAGCTCAATTTTGCCGCATAATACAAGTTATCATAAACGCTCAAATGCTCAATGAGCAAATCATCTTGCGGCACATAGCCGATAATACCTTCTAATTTTTCTTTATGCACATTACGCCCATTGATAAGCACTTCGCCGCTATGAGGTTTTAGGTTTCCATTAAGCACTTCCAGCAGTGTAGATTTTCCTGCACCACTCTCGCCCATTATCCCCAAAAGTTTGCCACCGCTTTCGGCAAAGCTAATTTCCCGAATACCATTTTTTTTGCTTGCAAAAAGATGAGTTACACGTTTGGCTTCCAAATAAATTCTTTGCTCTTGCTTGGTTTTTCGGAAAATGCTCACAATATCGCTGTAATAAATGGCTTCTATGCGTCCTCCTCTGATAACACTGCCCGGCGAAAGGAAATAAATATGCCCGCTTCTGAGCAAAAAGCCATTCAGATAGTAATCTTGCTCGCCAATGTATTTGAAAAGATACGTTTCCAGATTGGGTACTCGCAAAACAAGCATAAATCCTTGCAGATGAGGCTGATGCAAATGATAAGCATAATGAATATTGGCAAAAGGTGTAATATAAAGCGTATTTTCAAGGAAATGTTTTTCAATGTAATCAATGGTGATGAAGTTGATAAAATTTTCTACTTCGTTCTGTTCAAAATTAAAAATAGAGGCAACGGTATGAATGAACTCCCATTCGTTAGGGCTGATTTCGCCATCGGCGGCGATAAGTTCAATCATTTTGATAAGAGCTACAAGTTTTTGCTGTTGGGTAAGCTCCTGATTGATACGCGTACATATCACGAGCATACGCGACGAAATACGCGTACTTGTAAGTTTTAAGCCACTATCATCAGTTTCTACGGTACGAAGTTTGGAAAATTCCTCAAAAATCAGCAAGTATTTATGCACCTGTTCAGGGCTAAGATGCTCTTGCAAAAAATTTTCTACTAAATTCCTATAAGTGGGTTGTGTGCCTTCCAAAGAAGCCGTAATACCAAATAGTTGCATTAGGGCTTTGAGTATCTCCTCGGTCATAGTGTCATATAGCTTTGCCGAAGGCAAGATAGAAAAACTTACTTAAAAAGCAAAAAAGGACGGAAAAATAAAAGCAAAATCAGAACTAATAAAAGTGATACCCAGAAATACAGACGTAAGTTTTTTTGCCTCTGAAAATTTTTAGAAGGTCTGAAAAAAGCTAAAAACGGGATTTTGAGGTAATAAAAAAGTGCCAAAAATGTAGCCAGCAACCCCACCACCAGCCAAGCCAGTAAAATACTTTCTTGCGAGCTTTGGTATTTTTCCCAAAGCAAAGAAAAAAGCAATATTTTAGCCGAAAAACCTGCCGTAGGGGGCAAACCTGCAAGCGTCAGAAAGCCAACAAACATTGCTATCATCAAGAAAGTATCTTTTTGCCCCAAGCCCTCAAATTGTTGAATTTCTGTAATCTGATGTTTGGTTTCGTAATGCTCTGCCAAAGCAAAGAGTAAAAAGTTTGCCAGCACATATACCAGCAAGAAAAACAAAAGGATTTTTTCATCACTGCTTTTGTGCAAGTTGGTAGCTATAAGCAAAAAACCCGCACCAGCTACCGAACTATACGCAAGCATACGTTTAAGATTTTTCTGCCAAAAAGCTACAAGATTGCCCACCAAAATACTTGCCATTGCCACCACAAAAAAAACTTGTGGCAGAGCAGGCAAGAGTGGCTCGTAAGCAAGCGAAATTTTGTAAAGCATCGCTACACTGGCAATTTTAGGGGCAGTAGCTAAAAAGGCTGTTACCGAAGTAGGAGCAATTTGGTAGGCATCGGGGGTCCAGATGTGCCAAGGAAATGCAGAAATTTTAAGTAAAAATCCCGAAAGCACCAAAATAAAAGCCACATAAGCCAGTTTGGTATTACTGATTTTCCAAAGGATATTTTCAAAGCTCAAAACACCGCCCTGCAAACCATATAGCCAAGAAATGCCATAAATCATTATTGCCGAAGCCATTATGCCGAATAGCAAATATTTCAAAGAACCTTCCAAACTATTTTTCTGCCAAGAAAGCACTACCAACACGTACAAAGCTACCGCTGAGAGTTCTAAAGAAATAAGCAAAGTGAGCCATTCTTGGCTGGTAAGCATAAGCATTAGCCCCAAACTCGCCGATAGGAGCAGAAAGTAATACTCACCCAAAACTTTATTTTGAATAATTTGAACCGGCTTTGGAAAAAAAATAGCCACAAGCAAAGCAGAAAACAAAATCATCTGACGAAAAGCAGAAAAAGAAGGCTCCTGGTGTATCTGATACGCCCAATATAAGGCAACGAGTAAAATAAGAACGTAGAAACCTTCCAGTAGCGAGGCGAACCAAATTTTATTTTGCCATTTTTTTTCAAACAGCGAAAGCAAAAGCAAGAGATTCAAACCGATTGCAATGCTAATTTCGGGAAGTAAAAAAGGAAATTTTTGCCAAAAACTCTCTATAAAACTATTCAGTAGGTTCTCCATTGAAAGTGCTTGTAATTTCAGGCAAAAATCTGCATTTTGGGGCAAAAAGCAAAATTCAAGGTTGAAATTTATGAAACCTGAAATACTTGCTCTTATCAGTGTAGCAATTGTTCATTTCGCTTTTGCCATTGCCGATTCGCTTTGGAAAGTACCTTTGCGAGAAGTTTCGGCAGAAAAAGGGATTTTTATTCGCAACTTATGGACTACTACTTTTTTAGGAATTGTGGCTTGGATTATGCAAGAAAATCATCATTTTTCTTGGCAAGACGTAGTTTTTTCGGTGCTAATGTCTTTTGTTTCGTATTGGGGTTTGTATTTTTTTGTAAAATCTCAGCAGTATTTGCCTTTGAGCCTTATTGGTAGGTTTTTAGCATTGAGTAGTTTTTTTCATTTTTGGTGGAGTATTGTCTATTACAAAGAGCCTTTTGTGTGGCAAAAAGCTATCTTGTTTGGCATTTCCTTTTTTGCTTCCTTGCTTATTACCTTCAAAACAGGTTCTATAAATGCTCAACTACAGCACCGAGGCATATTATTTGCTGTTTTAGCAGGCATTTTTTGGGCAATCAGTTATGCTTTTTTCAAAGAAACTACCGAAAAATTAGGACCTTCGCGATTTGGATTTATTTTAGAACTGACCATCTTATGCGTTAGTGGCTTTCAACTATTATGGCAAAGAAAATTTACCCAAACTTTTACGCTTTCGGGTAAGAGTTTTCTGTTTTTATTGCTAATAGCTTTTTTGGGAGCATTGGGCGTATATTTTAGCAATCTTTCTTATCTGTTTGTGCCTCTCTCTTCTTTGCTGATAATACGAGTAATAGGCGACACCCTTCCTTTGGCAATAGGTGTATTTATCTACAAAGAAAAATTGACTTACTTGCAATACATTGGCATTATTCTTTCGCTTATTGCTAATTGGGGGCTAATGGTTTTATGATAAAACCTTATCTACTGTATTTCTTCAAAACTTGTAGCTAAGGCAAAACCTTGTTTTAATGCTTCATCTACAATTTTTTTCCATATTTCCTTAGTATTGAAAAGATTGAGTTTTTTTATGCCCTGAGTAATTTTTGCTAAACCTATAAAATCATTCCCATAATTCAGTAAAAGTCTTTTGTGTCTATTGTTTCCTTCCAATTTTATATTACAAGGTACAAAGGAAAAATACTCCTTATCATCATCAAACATTTTAGCTTCATAGAAAATCCACTCTTTACACTCATTTTGTTTTTTTACGGATTTACAGAGGTCTATTTCAGGCTCACAATCTTTATATTTTTCTAATTGCTTTAAGGTAAGCTCTACAAGGGCTTTAGGACACTCATTAAATTTTACCTCCTCAAATCTTTTTGATGATTTCACAACGAATAATGTATCTAATAAAAAACCTTGTTTTGAATACGAACCAAAAAGTATCAAATCATTCTCTTGAAGTTCCCTTAGTATTTTTTTACTACATTGCATACAATTCGTATAGTAAAAGTTTGAGGCAAATACAAAAGGATCGGTATTTGAAACTACTTTTACAGGCTTATACTTCAAAGTTGGTTTATGTAAGTAAGCAGGACTATCAGAATTTAGCTTCTCGTAATAACTTGCCCCTTCCCACTCTCCCCAGAAGTATAATTCTCCCTTTTGAGTATTTTGAGAAAGATTGCATAAATATTCTCCGCTAGCTTTTAAGTATTTACGAAAGTGCTTACCTTTAGAGTTCCAATAACGAATATTTTTCTCTTGACAATAATGAATATTTCTGTCTTTTTGGGGAAACAAATATTCTTTACCCGGATGCATAAATTGTATAGCTTTCATAAGAGTTGATTTTTAAGTTAAAAATTAGGTTTCGTAGACATCACATCTACGAAACCTGCTTTAATGAACTACTATTTAAGCATTTCTTTGGTTTTTCTTAATTGCTCATAGATTCCAAAAATCACTAGCCAAGTTTCAAGAAATAGTCTTACAATAATGGTTATGACTGAGAAGCCTAACAAACCAACAAGTAAACGTTCTGGGAATTTACCCATTTTTTCAAAGAAAATAAAGTAAAGTGATACTATAAGTAAAACGATTTCTATTAACCAAAATAGGATTTTGACAACATAAGGCATAATCAATACCTCAAAGAACAAAAATTTTTTCATAAACTTAATATTTTTTAGGTTACTCCTACTCTTTTGGCTTTTCGGAAAACGCCCCGTTTTTTCAGTGGTTGCTGGTCTCCACTTTTATTCGTATCATTAGAGTTTACTTGCGGCATTTGCAATTTTCATCTGAATTGCTGAAATTTTTGCCAAGTCTGCTGGGCTACAAGATAATGAACTTACTTTGCTTTGCATAGAAGCGGCTTTTGAAGCCATACTCTGATACTCGGATAATAAAGAAACATCATTAGGATTAGCCTTATACTTTTCAAGTAAGCTGATGTAGCTGGAAGCAAAGCTATCATACTCACTCACAAAACTACTACAATCACCTTCTGATGCCTCGCTACTGCTAGTACTAGAAGCTGAAGAGTTACTTGATTTTTGTTTTGGTTCATATTCTACTTTTGAGTTTACTATTATTTTTTTTGCTTTTGCATATGTTTTTCTTTTATCATAGCTCATACTAAATTTTACCCAACGTTTTTCACCTTTTTTAGCAGTAATTAAATTTTTCATTTCTTCATAATCAGAGTATTGCAAATTTGTATCAAAAGGGCTCCCACTTTCCTCCATTAAATCTACCATTACACACCAAGTATATTCCCCACCACTATTTGATTTACAAGGTTGTTGATTATTTAATTCGAAAGGTAAATCATCTGAAATTTTCTCAAATTCAACCATTATAGCATCAGCTTCTAATTCTCCTTCCCCCCAAGGGTCTTTGGTCTTGATTATACCCTGTGTAACCTTAAAATAGTTCTTTAAGTCCCCACTAATTTCAGCTGTTACCTCTAATTTGTGGTCTACTGGATCTGCCGCTTTTTTCTCTTTCTTACAAGCAGTTAATGAAACCAGTAAAACTGCTAGTACTTTAGCAAGATTTTGGAATTTTTTCACGGTCATTCTGCCGCTTACTTTGAAATCTGCCATAGTTGTTTTGGGTTTAAGGGTTGAACAATCAATTTTTAGGTTTATTTCAAGTTTATACAACTTGCTCTTTCAGACTTGCTTTGTTGAGCGAGAGGTCTTTGCTTATGGTTTCACCCTCTTTATTTAGTACCTCTATTCTCAAGCCAAAGCGTTCAAGAAACATTTTCTCAAAATTTTCCACGAGCATATTGCCCCGCAACTCTACAAAACTCGTAGGAATACGCATAAAAGAAACCTTGTGCAAAGTGCTATCGTCAGCGGCTATTTCATTGCTTGTAGCAGAAGCATATACCCGTATGCGTAAGCCTTCCTTTTCATAGAGTTCTTTACGCAATCGTTTTACACTCATTCGCCCTGTAATTTTGAGAACTTTCACAATGCCTAATGTTTAATCTTTGCAACAAAAATAAAGTGCAAAACAAGAAAAATTTTGGTCAAATTTGTCCAAATACAAAAAATTGAAAATCAAATAATTAAACAATGTTCAGCAAACATATAAAAACAAACAATATTTACATATAAACATATTTTTTGTTTTTACTAATAAATAAAAATCTGTATTTCAGTTTTTTACAAAAAATAAACTTTGTAAGACCTCGTAAAAGATTGGAGAGAAAAATTTTCTTTGGAAAAAGTTTGGAGAGAAAAGGAAAAATTTTTAGAATTGCTTACAGGCAAAATACCCCAAAAGCTATGCAAGACGCTTCATTTTTACAACTTCTGCAAGAAAAATTACTTGAAAAAATCAATTATCAAAAAGCAAATTACACAGCCGTTGCCAAATTGAGCCAAAGCATAGAAGATTCGCTCGGCGAACACATCTCTGAAACTACCCTTAAAAGAATTTTTAATCTTATCCCTGTTCAATCCGAATTTAGAACTTCTACGCTGGATATTCTTGCTCAATACATAGGTTATGCGACTTGGGATAAGTTCAAAGCAGAAAATGATTTCTATACCAAGAAAACATTTCAACCTACCTTCAACCAAATCGTAGATGAAGCCAAACTTCTAAAAATTTGCCTCAAAAATCATCATTTTGATACTGTACTGGAATACATCAGCGAAATGCCTATGCCTGTGAATAAGAAAAAAATGAAGAAAGTCTTTGGGAACAGACAATACCACGCACTCTTTGGTTTTCTGCGGCACAGGATAAAGTCATTTTTCAAGCACTTGCTCCCGAACTTGCTAAAATCCCCGCAGGTCAGTTTTATTTTTATGAAGCTACCCCCAATACCGAATACGCTCCTTTTTTGAAAGCTATGGAGCAATACTATGCTCGCTTTGTTAATTTCAAAAATAAAGAATATGGCTTACGCGACTATGTATTTACACAAGCAATGCTTCACAAAAAATTTACTCACGAAAACAAACCTCAAAAAGCTTATTTAGTGCTTGCAAATGTATACAAGAAATACCCCTTTGATGAAAGCATACTCCAACAAGTACGCGATGCTTTTCCAATAATGCGTTATACAGCGAATTATTTGTTGTATTTACATCAGAAAAATTCTCTAACATTTAAGGAAATAGATAAGGTTTTTTTGATTGCTGAAAAGCCTTCTACCGCTTACGAAACTTTTGCTGTTTTATTAAAGGTCATTTTTGAAATCAATCCAGAATATGCTCTACCCAAAATCAAAAGTTTTCTGCAATCAGAAAAATTAAGAAGCATAGATGGTGATATAATTGAGTTTATCTATAAATTGGTGGTGTATTGTGAGCAAAAAAGTGCCGAGCATATTTTGCAAGAAATTCTTTTACTCTTTGAGCAAAAAGTGCAAGAATGTCATAATGATTTTTGCCTCAGTTTTCTTTCCTTTGAGCCTAAAACACAAAAGCAGTTTTGGTATATTAAAAGAAAAATTGCAAGTTTATCTGCTATCCAAGTGTAAATATCTATGAAGTAATTGCTTTCTCTACAAAAACCTTATCCTTTACCACTACCACTGCCAGCAAATTCAGCATCTTTTTGCTTTGCAAAAGTGTATCCTTTTGGTAATAACCTAAAATTTGCTCTTTTGCCTCTTGCATTGTCTCTGCAAGCATTGCCTCTTGCTCTTTTTTCAGATATTTTAGCTCAATAGCAAACTGATGATGCGTGTTGGGGTTATTGGGACGGATAAATAACTCTATATCCACATAACCTCCACCCGCTACTTCTCGCTCACTTTGTACCCAAAAAATATTTGTCTGGCTAAAATACGCTATCATTGCC